>NZ_JAXOQA010000006.1:0-46500 GCF_047307945.1 Commensalibacter sp. A3DC
AACAGGTCTTTATTAAAGAAAATCCATGGAAATTGTAAAATGCGAAAATCTTATGAAACTTCTATGGCTTTTTCAAAATTCGGGATTTATTCAATATCATTATATTTTTTATTGAATTGGGTTTCAGCCGCGAAAGCCAATGATGATTCTTTATTCCAAACAAATCAGGTTACTTATTTGGATCCATATAAAAATATAATTTATGACATGGGTGATTTTAAAATCAGCTTTCCCAAAGGTAGATTTTTATTAAAATCAATGAATAATCATTTCAGTCTATCAATTGGAACGTCCATTCAATATGATATTGGTGGTTTCATAGGATCCGATAAAAAACATAATCAACCCGATATGGGTGGGTCACAGGCTGTATTGAGGCGTGCAAGATTTATCATAACAATTGCCTATGATAACTTTAAAATTATTGTTGCTCCTGATGTTGGACGTGGTGCATTGGTTAATGATTCATTTCATGAGATTAATCTTAATTATATCGGGTTTTATCATACAGATTTATCCGTTGGTTTGATACAACCATCAGTCACTTTGCTGGGATCTGAAACATCTGCAGGATTTACCCTGGTAGAACGCCCCATGATCATTGATCTTGTAAGAAATATAGCTGGTGCGAATGCCAGAATAGGATTTACAGCCTCTCATTGGGGAAAAAATTATTATATTGGCGCTTCAGTTACCGGACAGCGTTTTGGTAAATTTTATCAGGATTTTCAAAAGAATCAAAAAGGGGGAATTATTCGTGCTGTCATCCATCCAATAGGATCTCAAAATTATGATTTGCATATGGGAGTGAGTGGAACGGTCGCATTTCATGGAGATAATCGGAGATATTCCATGAATGCACTGCCAGAGGCCTTTATCTGGCCGGGGCGTCCCTATATTCGTACCGGAAAAATTAACGGGGTAAACAATGTTTGGGCAATAGGTCCTGAATTCGCCTTTAGATTCAACCGTTTTATTATTCAGTCAGAATATTACTCAATTGATTTGCAAACAAATTCGGAAAATAATTCACGCCGATCAAATTTAAAGTTTGCTGGATGGTATGTCAGTACAAATTATGTCTTGTTCGGTCAACCAAGACAATATTTTTCCGAACGTGCTTATTTTTCCGCACCAAAAAATGTGCTTTTTAATCCAGCGGTAGGGGATTGGGGAGCACTGGAATGGACAGCACGCTGGAGCACCATGAATTTAAACAGCCATCGATACGATTGGGATAACGGCAAAGTAAAAAATATACATGGTGGAAAACAGCACGTTATCGCAACAGGTTTCAATTGGTATCCAGCTGATCAGATGCGATTTTCGCTTGAATATAATTATGTTTTTGCCACTCGTTCAAGAAATAATTATTACAATAGTGCTGGTCGTAAAAGTAATATTCTCATTTCTCGTATCGAATTTAATTTTTAGAAATTTAATTCTCCCAAGGGCTTGATTTTTAGAGGTAAGGCTTTAAGCTGTTTTTGAGAATATACAAATTTAAAAGGATTTGAATGATTATTCATTACTGAAATGAGACAAAATTTATAAACAGAGCTGCTCTGTTTAATCTTTCTTCAGTTTAAGGCTGTTAATACAGTAGGATCCTTCATGGTTCAAAAAAATCGAATAAATAGTGTAGAGGCCTTATATAGGAATATAAGACCTATTTTGTCATGTTCATTTAATATTATTGTTTTAAAAGCTACTATTTCTTTTGCCTATGCTCAAACAGAACGTGTTTCTAATTCATTGATTTCTGCATTTCCTAATTCCAGAAACAAACAATCCATTTACCTATGTTTGGATCATAAACAGGATTGTACAATGTGGAATGCTGACAAAATTCGAAACATTGATATTTATAGGGATATTTCTTATCAAATAGGTCATTTCAATTTGAATTTTCCCAAGGGACGTCCAACTCTGGTATCCAGTGATCGTCGATTTAGTATCTCTCTTGGGGCAAGTTTACAGTTTGATATTGGTGGAATTATAGGTCCGGATAATAAACGCAATGGATCCAGAATGGATGGTTCACAGGCATTTTTGCGTAGGGGGCGATTTAATGTTGCTATCCGCTATGATGATTTCATCATTAATATAACACCGGATGCAGGGCGCCCAGCATTGGTTAATAATTCCATTTATGAGGCCTATTTAAAATATGTCGGATTTGAAAACACCATTATCGCTATTGGTCTGTTACAACCTCCCATAACTATGCTGGATACTGAAAGCTCAAATGGATTTATTTTGGTTGAACGTCCAATGATTGTTGATCTGGTTAGAAATTTAACAGGATCAGATGCCCGTCTTGCCTTGATGATGACTCACTGGAATAAACGGTATTATCTTAGCGCTTCAGTTACCGGACAAAGGTTGGGAGGAACCTATCAGGATTTTCAAAGAAATGAACTTGGCGGTATTGTAAGAGCGGCGGTAAGACCTTTAGCTATCAATCATTATGATATGCATTTGGGTTTATCAACAACTTTTGTGACACATGGTGATAGCCGAAAATATTCATTAAGTACGGGACAGGAGGGGCAAGTTTGGTTGGGCCGTCCTTATTTGCGAACAGGAACCATTCAGGGTGTAAATAATATATGGGCAATAGGACCTGAATTTGCGGTAAGATTGAATCGTTTTCTGATACAGTCTGAATATTACTCCATGTTTTTGCAACGGGTTGCGGAAAAGTCAGGCAATAGGCCCAATTTGCATTTTTCTGGCTGTTACATTAGCGTCAATTATGTCCTGTTTGGACAACCAAGATCCTATGATGAAAGTAAAGCTGTTTTCACTCCCCCTGTCGGGAGCTTTTTCAATCCTGTCGCGGGAGAATGGGGAGCTTTGGAATGGTCAATCCGATGGAGCAACATGAACCTTAATCATTATAAATATCGTATGAATGAAAACGGTCATTATCTTGGGGTTCAAGGAGGAAAACAAAATATATTTGCAACAGGGTTGAATTGGTATCCCTCGTCACATATGCGGATATCACTTGATTATAATCATGTAATGGCGACACGGTCTAGAAATAATTACTATAATTCAACTGGACGCACAAGTAATCTGATTATGTCCAGGGTACAATTTACATTTTGACAAACTAATAAAGTTCCAGTTGTTCATGTTGTTTATTTTGTTGAATTTTAACAGCATCTTCAAGATCAATTGAAATCAGTTGGCTTATGCCGCGTTCCTGCATCGTAACACCATAGAGGCGTTGCATGTGACTCATGGTAAGTTGATGATGGGTTACAACTAAAAAACGTGTCCCTGCCTGTGACATGTCAGACAACAATTTACAGAAACGTTCAACATTGGGATCATCTAGAGGGGCATCAACTTCATCAAGAATACAAATTGGAACAGGATTACATCGGCTGACAGCAAATACAAGTGATAAGGTTGTCAACGCTTGCTCACCACCAGAAAGTAAAGAGAGCGTTGAAAGATTTTTTCCTGGAGGTTGAGCATAAATTTCCAAACCGGATTGTAATGGATCTTCATGAGGTAAAAGCTTAAGATAAGCTTGTCCGCCATTAAACATACGGGTAAATAATTCCTGAAAATGATGATCCACCTCCTTAAAAATAGCGTTTAATTTGCTTCTTCCCTGTTTATTAAGTTTACAGATAGATTCACGTAACTGTTGGATTGCTGTGGTTAATTCATTGAATTCGTTTTCAAGATGGTTAAGTTCTGTCAGTTTTTCCTGATATTCGAGGTCTGCCCGCAAATTGACAGCTCCAAGTGCTTCCCGCTGTGCCTTTAATGATGCAATTGAATTTTTTAATTTTTTTTCTGCCTGATCATCCAGATCATGATCATTTCTCTCGTTTGACAGGTTTTTGATTTCGTCGGTAATGTCGCTATCAAGTTGAGCAAATACAATCTCGGCTTGTTCTTTTTTGGTTTCGGCTTTTATAAGTTGTTCTTGAATTTTATTTTTTTCCAGCTTTATATTTTGTAAATTCTGTTCGGCATTTTTTTTTGCTTGATCATATTCTATATTTCTTTTTTGCAATTCTTGATAATTTGCAGTAGATTGCCGTTCTGCATTTTTAAATTCATTAAGTTTGGATTTTAAGATCTCAGGTAGTTTATCTATATCTTTAAGTTGATTTTCAAGATTCAGTATTTTTTTAAGAATTTGCTCTTTTTCGTTTTGTCTTTCCCTGAAATGTTCTTGCCATTTGTCCAATTGCTGAGCAAGGGATTTTTTTTGAATGTCCAGATTATCTTTTTCTTGAAGAATTAAATGATAGTCAAGCCGTTTTTTTTCTTTTTCTGTTTCATTAATTCCATAGTCCTCTTTCAGTTTTTTTAATTTATTTTCCATTTCTTCACAATTAATGCGATGATTAAGATTATATTCCGCTTGATGAAAAAGAACGGAAATTTCTTTTAGATCGTTTTCAAGTTTCTGACATCGTGGAGTCAGGGCATCCAGCCGGCTTTGCTGCTGAATAGTAATTTCCTTAAGAGATTGATAAGAAAGTTGAGCCTGATTTAATTCAGTTTCCGTTTTTAGAAAAAATTCATTTTCATTATCTAACTTTTTGCTAAGCGTATTGATCGTATCTTCAATAACATGAACAGATTGAAACATTTCTTTAGGATTTTCTGCTTGATTAAGTTGTCTTTCCAAATTATTTAAATTTTTCCTGTTTCTATCAATCTCTATTTCAAGATGTGCAAGTTTTTCCTGTAGAGATTCAATCTGGATTTTGTTTTGTGCATTTTGGTTCAAGCGTTGTTGATATTGTTCCTTGACTAAGGAATATTGATGTTCATATCTATTGATATCCTCTTTTTTTTGCTTAACAATCTGTTCTTTTTCTCTTTCTATACGTAAATATTGATAAATTTTCTCTTTATCTGGCAAGGGTATCTGGGTCTTTTTTTGTGCTTGTTCAAAATATAATTTTTTTGTTTTAAGTTCGTTTTGAGCCTGTTGGACAGCAGGTTCAATGGCGTTAAATTGCGTCTCGGCCATTCTGGCTTCATTTTGCAAAGCGTAAAAATCCTGAGTAATTATTTGTGCCCGTTTTTCAATATCCCTATATTCGCTTTTGATTTGCAATAATTTATTTTTAAATTGTATTTGTGTATTTTTTAATTGTTCATACAACTTTTCTATCTGTGGTGATTTTTGTAAATGACGTTTTAAATCCTCTTCGATATTTTGCAGAAGGTGTTTTTGAACCAATCGTTGTGCAGATTTGTTTTGAATGGCATGTGTTTGGTAATAACCATCCCAGCGCCAGATATCTCCTTGTTGAGTAGCCAGCATTTGCCCTGGTAAAAGATGGGGAAAAAGTTTATTCCCTTCTTCAACTGAATTTACAATTCCAATTTGCTGAAATGCTCTTTGTAAGGGCGGCGGCGGGGAAATAACATCAAACAGGGTTGGCAATGCACCTGTTAATGTTGTCTTGATATTACTTAGGGTAACCCAGCCCCGGGATGCATCAAGACCAGTTGGTGCATCAATAGTGTCGTCAAAAATTGCAGCTATAGTTTTTATCCATTTCTGAGGTATTGATAAAGGATCAAGAACGGCTGGTAATTCAGTATTGATGTTTTCCTCTGATGTTTGTTTAAGGATTTGTGCCAATCCTTGCTGTCTTGCTTCTAAATTACGAATTTTACTTTCATGTTGTTGGACAATGGAAGACTGTTTTTCCAAAGCTTCTGTATTTTTCTTTAGGTCATTTTCAATTTGTTCAATTAATTGATGCTGTTTTTTTAATTGTAAATTAATATTTTCAAATTGTGTTTGTTGTTCCTGAAGATATTCAGGAGCAATTAGCTGTTTGGCCAGATATTCCTGTTGTTTGGTTAAAGTCTCGAATGAATTCTGTGCCTGTTGCAAGTTGGTATGAATTATGTCAAGATTCTTTTTGTTTTGATCATGGATCTGTAATGCTTGATTATAAGAATTTTCCTGTTCAAGGCGTTTTTTTATGGCTGCTTGATGATGCTCGAGTGCCAAATCAATTTCTTTTTTACTTTTTTCAAGAGTAATTTGTGTGTTGATTAACTTTTCCTGAAATTGTTGTTGTTCTTCTGTTGCTAAAGACTGACTTTGCAGTTGAGTGATTTGATTTATAGTATTTTGATAATCATCATTTAATCGCTTTTCTTGTGATTTGATTTGTCTTATTGTCTGATTGAGATCATTATAATTTTTTTCTACTTGTTGGGCATGATAAGTTTGTTTTTCCTTTTCAAATTCCTTGGACTGAATGGTTTTCTGAAGAATTTGACGGTTTGCTTCAATCTCCTCTAGTTTTTTTTCGAGAATATTTAGTTCCTCTCGTTTTTTTTGCAGTTTTTCAGCTGAAGGAAGTTTTTCAAGACAACTTTTTTGTTCGGATAAAAGCTGTTCATATTCGGATTGAAATTTGGTTTTTTCATCATTCACCTGATTAAAATATTGTGTTATCTCATGATTTTTATTTATAGATTCAGACAGTTTTTTTTCATCTTCATGGATTAAATCAAGCAGGATAGCACTTTTTTCTTCTAGGGTTTTAACCTCCTGTTCAATCTGGAGAATTTTTGTTGGATGATGGTCAAGTTTTTCATTAATTGTGTTGATTTTGATTAGAATATTTTCCTGATCGGATTGATTATTTTCAAGATGAGACTGTATGTCAATCAATTGGGTTTTGTTTTCTCTCAGCCGGTCATTCAATTGCTTTATTTCTTGTGTTTTCTGATTGAATTCGTTTTCAAGTCTAGAAATCTGCTGGCGCTGATGATCACAATGAACGCGCGTCTGAATTTCCTGTTGATGCAGGGTAGCAGATTCTTTTTCCATAGCTTCCAGATTGTTGTGCAAATCCAGAATACAATTTTCTTTTTCCCCAATTCTATTTAGAATAATTGAAATTTGCGTTTTAAGATCAAGAAGCTGTTTTTGCGCCCGTTGGTAATAAAGTATCTGCAAATTGGTTTCTTTATCGCGTACAGCTGTAGATATCTCACGGTATCTAGTGGCTTGTACAGATTGTTCTTTAAGTGTTTGGGTTTGATTTGTCAGCTGCTCTTTCAGGTCATTTAATCTGTCTAGATTTTCTTCAGTTGCTTTTAATTTCAGCTCTGCCTCTCGTCGACGGTTATATAACCCAGATATCCCTGCAGCCTCTTCTAGAACCTGTCTTCTTTCCTCTGGTGAGGCGGAAATAAGTTGTGCTATGCGATTTTGACTTATAATTGCTGTTGAACGTGGACCTGATCCAAGATCAGCAAATAGGGTTTGAATGTCCCTGGCGCGTTGTATTTTTCCATTAAGGCGATATTGACTGCCTCCTTCCCGTTCAATTTGGCGGGAAATCTCAATTTGATTTTGGTTATGAAAACAGTTTGGAATAACCTCATCAAACCCGTTTTCGGTTTGGTTTTTAATATTTTCAAGAGTTATTGCAACTTCGCCAATGTTAAAGGCTGCACGTCGTGCAGTTCCTGCAAATATGACATCATCCATTCCTGTACCCCGCAGGGAACGGGCGGAACTTTCCCCCATAACCCAGCGAATAGCCTCTACAATATTTGATTTACCACATCCATTGGGACCAACTATACCAGTTAATCCAGGTAAAATATCAAGTGAAGTCGTATTTGCGAAACTTTTAAAACCAGAAATTTTTAAATGGGTAAAATATATTGGCATATAAGTCTGTTGGTAATGAAATTATGAAGGTACAGTTCTTGTCAACGCATCATTAACTTCCTGATCAAATTTATCAAGCGTTAATTCACCGACAACCTTTTTACCGTTGAAGATAAAGGTTGGTGTACTGTCTATTTTGAAATGTTTTTCAGCGTAATTGCTTTCTTCCAATATTATTTTTTGAATTGCGTCATCATGAGTTACCTGCTGAAAACGCTCTTTGGACATACCAGCCAAAATTGAATATTTTTGCAATTCTTGCAAGGGATCAGCATTTTCATTGAAAGCCCATTGATCAAGATTACTCAGGAGGGCTGTAATAAACGGTTTATATTGATCTACTGGTAGGGAGCGTGCCACAATCGCGGCTTTTAGAGCTACTTTATCCAGGGGAAAATCTTTAAAAATGTAGAAAACTTTTCCAGTATCAATATATTTTTTTTGTATTTGGGGAAGTATATCATGCGCAAAACGTCCACAATGCACACAGGTTAGCGAAAACCATTCTTCAACATGAACTTTTGCATTGGAATTCCCGAGTGTACGAGGAGTTGAAAAATTTTTAGGTATTTCCGCATGAGTCGGAATTTTGGTTGCCATAATAGTCAAAACAGGCAAAACTGAGGCTAGTAAAGAGCGTCGTGTTATGGACATGATATTATTTCCAGTAAAATAAGTTCAAGTATGAGATAAATTTCAATTTAGATAATATCCCAAAGGATTGGTAAAATTATTAATTATTTCTCATTTATAATTTTTATAACAAAGAAAAACCATACAGTTCTGGAAAGCAAGTTAAAAAAATTCTCAACCACCACGAAATATAAAGTATACAGCTCCCATAACGCATAAACCGGCCCATAAATAATCAAGCTTAAAAGACTGATGCATGAAAAATATGCTGAAAGGGATAAATACGGAAAGAGTTATTGCTTCCTGCATGATCTTTAACTCACCAAGGGATAGTTTTGTAAACCCAATCCTGTTGGCAGGAACCTGGATAAGATATTCTCCAAGAGCGATGCCCCAGCTGATTAATGCAGCTATATACCAGGGTTTGCCGGATAATGTTTTCAAATGACCATACCATGCATAGGTCATGAATAAATTTGAGCAGACAAGCATCAATGCTGTAATAAGCCAAACAGGCATATATTTTCCTTATGTTCGTAGGTTTGTTGGTGATATCAATCTTGGAATGATTGAAATGAATAAGGTGTAAAGAGTAATATTATTTCCAATATAATTTATTTAAAAATGAATTTTTAAATAAATTGGGATTGTTATTTGTGTCTCGATTTCTATTTTTTAAAATATCAATACTGGTTTTTTAATTTGTATTCCCTAATATAATGTTGGTAACATCTTGGTGATTCATCAAAATATGCAGTATTTTCAAAAAGGAGATTTGGATGATTATTGTTTGTGGTGATGTTTTAATTGACTTCATTCCCGATAAAACAAAAGATGGTGCAGATTGCTATTGTCCAGCCCCGGGCGGATCTTGTGCAAATATATCTGTTGCAATAGGTCGTCTTGGTGGCGCTGTCGGATTTATGGGAGGAATTTCCACTGATTTTTGGGGTGAGAAATTGATGGAATTTCTCGAGACATCCAACGTTGATGTAAAATATGTTGCCAGGGGAAACCAACAAACAACCCTTGCCTTTGTTGAATTGGGCAATGAAGAACCCGCCTATGCCTTTTATGATGAAAATACTGTATCGAGATTATGGGTTCGTTCACAATCCCCCGGATTTTCCGACGATGTCAATTTGATCCATATTGGTTCTACTTCTCTGATTGAACCTCCTATTTCTGAATCTTGTGAGCAGATGTTCAGAATGGAAAAAGGAAAAAGAATTTTATCAATTGATCCAAATTGTCGACCCAGCAATACACATCATCCAGCTGTTTATAGAGCACGTATGGCACGTCTGACAGCCATGGCGGATATTATTAAATTATCCAAATCTGATCTGGAATTCTTATTGCCTGACACCAGAGTTGATGATGCTGCCAAACATTGGATCAATCAGGGTACTTCCATTGTTATCATTACACGTGGAAGCGAGGGTGTTCTTTGTTATCTGCCAGGTCATGAAGTCATTGAGATTCCACCTGATTATATTGATAATGTAGTGGATTCAATCGGGGCAGGGGATACTTTTATGGCGGCAACCCTGACCTATTTACAAAAAAATGGATTTTTGACACTTGACAAAATTAAGACTATCACGCCTGCTGAAATTACCAAAGCCTTAAAATATGCATCGGTTGCTGCGGCAATGATTTGTGAACGGCGTGGAGCCAATCCTCCTTGGGAACAAGAGGTTGATGAACGGATTAAAAGGAAAGCTATAAAATTATAGAGTGATATGAACCCTGTTTGATAATCAGGGTTATATATTGTTTGAATTGGTTTCTGATAGGGTGTCTGAATCGTTGGATGTGGGTAAAGACCAGTTCTGAGGGATATGCATTCGCAGACGACGTATATGTCGCGGGTCAGCCTCCAGAACCCTGAATATCAATCCAGATGGGTGAGTTAATACCTCTCCCTTGGTCGGAATATGTTCAGCCAGATGGAAAACAAGTCCACCCAACGTATCCATATCTGAATTTTTTTCTTCTTCGGTCAAGAATGATCCAATTTTTTCCTCAAGATCTTCAAGATGTGCTCTTGCATCCACATCCAGCGTATTGTTCCCCCGTTCGATAATCATGTTGGCCTCAGGTTCATCATGTTCGTCAGCAATATCGCCCACGATTGTTTCCACCAGATCTTCAATCGTTATCAATCCATCAATGCTGCCATGCTCATCAATTACCAGCCCCAAATGAATCCGGTGTACACGCATTTGTAGCAGGAGATCAAGAACTGGTATTTGAGGTGCGATAAAAAGGGGCTGTCGAATGACTGTACCAAAATCGAAATCTTCACTGTGTCCAATATAGGAAATAAGATCCTTAACGTGCAACATCCCCTGGATATTGTCTAATTCCTGATGATAGACAGGAACTCGGGAATGATTTTCATGCTGCATAATTTCCAGTGCCTGCTTGAAACTGATTGAATCATCAATGGCAAATATATCAGCCCTTGGTATCATTACATCATCAGCCGTTTTATCTTTCAATCTTAATATATTGGAGATCAGTAATCGCTCATGCGGATTGAATTCCTCCTTGTTGTCATCGGGAATTGTAGGTAAATGATTGTTTCTGTCATCTACAAGGTTGACAATTGATTGTCGCAAATTGTGCTGATGTCTTTGATGGAACCAACGTTTAAAAAAAGATTTGTAACGGTTTGGCTTTGTATTTGATTGTGACTGTTCTGATGCGGTATTATTCGGCGCATTATTACCTGGCGCACGAAACATGGCTATATACTCCCAAAAGACGAGTTTTTCCAGGGATTCGGGATCCCGATTTTACCTAAAAGATAGGATTCCTTCATTTCCATGGTTTTTGTTTCATTACATTTAAGGTGGTCATATCCCTCTAAATGCAATAAGCCGTGAAAAATAAGGTGTGTCAAATGATGGCGCATTGGTTTTCGGGCTCGACGGGATTCTTTTTGAATGGTTTCCAGGGCAAGAATAATGTCCCCTCCATAGGATTGGGGATCTGGATGCTCAAAAGTAAGAACATTTGTAGGTTTATTTTTATTCCTGAATTGGCAATTCAATTTTTGTATTGTCTGGTCATTGGCAAAACAAAGCGTGGTTTGTTCAGCAAAAGGTTGCAGGGTATAAATACGGTATATCAATTCCTTGAGATCAGGAATCAGTTTATACCACCTCTTGTCTTGTATAATTATTACTTCACTAAAAAGAAAATCAAGAATTTGATATCGATATTGCCGGAAGAGGAACGTCATCAGGAAATTTCTTTCTAGGATTTATTCTCGGAAGATATTTTTAATTTTGCTGACTGTTTGTCATAAGCCCTTACAATACGATTAACAAGAGGATGTCTGACAACATCTTCTGCCTTGAAACGAAGAATCTCAATACCGGAAACACCCTGTAACGTATCAACAGCATCCTTTAATCCTGATTTGATCATGGGTGGCAGATCAATTTGGCTAAGATCGCCGGTTATGACCATTCGTGAACCAGCCCCTAACCGTGTCAAAAACATTTTCATCTGAGCAGGAGTGGTATTTTGGGCTTCATCAAGTATGACATAGGCATGTTCAAGTGTTCTACCTCGCATAAAGGCAAGAGGAGCCACTTCAATTTCCCCGCTGGTCAGTCTTTTGACAACTTGATCTCCTGGCATCATGGCGTATAGAGCATCGTAAAGGGGACGAAGATATGGGTCAATTTTGTCTTTCATATCTCCAGGAAGAAACCCCAATCGCTCGCCAGCCTCTACAGCGGGACGAGATAGAATAATACGATCAATCTGACCAGATAAAAGCATGGAAACTGCCTGGGCTACAGCAAGAAATGTTTTTCCTGTTCCAGCGGGGCCAATTCCGAAAACCATTTCATTTCTTGCCAGCATTTTCAAATAGTTTGCCTGTCCCGTTGTGCGAGGTGAAATGGTACCTTTACGTACAGAAATTGTTGGAATTGATTCTGGTTGTTTGAGTTCCATGGATTCAGGAGGTTCATTTTGTTTTGATGGATAAAGAATGGATAAGAGTCCGTTATAGGCCATGCGTATGAAATTATTAATGATGGTAGAGTTAATTTCATTATGAGTATATATATGTTGATACAGATTGCTTACTACTGTTTTGGTAAGTTCAACCTGTTGGATATCCCCTTCAATGACCAGATAGTTTCCCCGACAACCCATGTTGACCTGAAGTTCGTTTTCAATCTGAACCAAATAGCGGTCATGATCTCCCAACATTTGAGCCAGTAATAAATTGTCAGGAAATTGCAGGGTTGTTTTTAAAAAAGATTCGTTTTTTACTTCTTCTGATAAAAGAATGGGATGAATCTGTAGGGAAACTTTATTATTCAAAATGGTTCCTTTTTAAACTAATGTTCCTGAAAGCGAATTTGTCAAAGATTTATCAATTCTAACTTGACATTCTCGACCGATTAGCGATGTGTCACCCTGAATGTGAACCGCTTGCAAATAGGGGGACTTTCCCGTTATCTGACCTTGTTTTCGACCTTTACCAACAAAAAGGATGGGAATGGTACGTCCGACCGTATTCTGGTTAAATTGATCTTGCTGTTCTCTTAACAAAGCCTGTAAGGCCTGAAGACGAGCATCTTTTTCTTCTTCCCTAACCTGATGCATGGAAATAGCGGCAGCCGTTCCGGGTCGGGGGGAATATTTAAAGGAAAAAGTTTGTGAAAACTGAACGTCACGGACAAGCTGCATGGTATCTTCAAAATCTTTCAGGTTTTCACCAGGATGACCGACAATAAAGTCTGAAGATAAAGCAATATCAGGACGTGCCTTGCGCAATTTATCAATAATCTTACGGTATTCATCAGCTGTATGTCCACGGTTCATGGCCTTGAGAATACGGTCTGATCCGGACTGAACCGGCAAATGCAGAAATGGCATTAATGCAGGTAAATCACGATGTGCGTTGATAAGGCTGTCATCCATATCCCTTGGATGGGAAGTCGTGTAACGAATACGGCTTAATTCTGGTAATGATGAAAGTTTTTCTGCAAGACGAGCCAGATTCCAAATGTTTCCGTCAGGACCCTCTCCATGATAGGCATTGACGTTTTGACCAAGTAAAGTGATTTCCTTTACGCCAATACTGCAAAGATGAGTAGCTTCATCAAGAATTGCCTGTACAGGACGACTGACTTCGGCACCACGTGTATAGGGAACAACACAGAATGAACAAAATTTGTCACATCCCTCTTGAATTGTTAAGAAAGCACTGTAACCTGTATTTTCCTGAGGTATGGGCAAAAAATCAAATTTGCTTTCAACAGGAAAATCGGTTTCGATTATACTCCCCGATTGCCGGGCCACTTCCAAAATCATTTTTGGAAGACGGTGATAAGTTTGAGGACCTAACACGATATCAACATAGGGAGCCCTCTGAAGAATGATATTTCCCTCAGCCTGAGCTACACATCCAGCCACTGCTATAAGGGTGGGGTTCCCCAGCTGATTGCGATATTCCTTTATCTGTTTCAAACGTCCTAGTTCGGAAAAAACCTTTTCAGTGGCTTTATCGCGTATATGGCAAGTGTTAAGAATGAGAACATCCGCCTGTTCAGCTTTATCCGTTACTTTGTATCCTAATGGACGCAGCAAATCGACCATTCGGTTGCTGTCATAAACATTCATTTGACATCCCCATGTGATTATATGCAGATATCGCCGTGATGTTTCATTATCTAAATTTGCATTTGTCAAAGTAAAGTCTCGTTGAACCATATCAGGATTTGGCCTTGGTATTAGGATATTTTTGAATTACAATAAAATACACTTTTTATAAAAAGACAGGAATAGATACAAGCTATTTATCCATTAATATATGAAAATTAATATTCAAATTGAAGATAAGTAAAAGGTTTTTATTATTTAAATATGAATTAATATTTTGTATATCCAGAAATGTTGCAAGAAAAAATTGAATTAGTTCATTAACATTTATATAATTTAATATAGGTATGATAAATCGTAATTCATATTTTATCAGATAAAAAATATTAAATTATTTTCTTTATTTCATCTTTAGAATGATTTGATCTTAATGCAACAGTACCCTTGGCAATAATATCCCAGGTTTCCTGCGCAAGATGTTTACGGGTCTTGAAATTTTCTGGATATAAAGGATCATGAAAAATAACGGATGCATGCATATCGGAATATTGACTAAGATTCCATAAATGTGGTGCCAATTCCATATCACCATACCAGCAGTAAATGGGTCGGGTGAACCTGTTGACAGGTAACATGTCCAAACGATCATATGTAATTGAAATTGGTTGAATAATGGGTGTTTTATAAGTTATGGTGTTCTTACCATGGGGTTTTGCCAATGCAAAAAAAGAGGACATAAAAGGGTATAAATGCGATCCATCAGAAGAGGTGCCTTCTGGAAATAAGATTAGGCTATCATTGTTTCTTAATCTTGATTGTAGTTCAATTTGTTCTTTAGCTGTTGAGTGTCGTTGTCTGCTGACAAAGGAAACGCGGCCAAGTTTACATAAAATACTGATAAGAGGCCAGGTTCCGACCTCCTTTTTTGCAACAAAACATCCAGGCAATAATCCGCCTATAGTGACGATATCCAGCCATGAACAATGATTGGCAATGTATAAGATTGGACGATCCTGTCCCTTTTTTGAGTCCAGGGCAATAATCTTGCCGAAGGTATGAAGGCGTAGCCCCAGTAATTTTCCCACAATATACCAATAATACCTTGCAAAATTGGTTTTTAATTTTCCAGGGAGTTTGACAAAGATTGATTGTACTGGAATAGCCATTCCAGTCCATCCCAAAATGGTGAAGATTCTGAGAATTGCCCTAATTTTTTTCAGAAATTTAGGATTATAGGTATTAACTGCATTTTCATTATTGTCAAATAATGAATTGAAATCTATACGTGACCTATCTCTAATTTTTTTATTATTTGACTGAAAAATAATATTCTTAATTTTGGATAACATAAATAACAAAATTCATAATTTTAACAAAAAATAAAATACAGTTTTCTCAGTATTGTAATATAAAAGTAATAATCACGGGCTTTATAATTGTTATCTGAAAATATGTGTAACGACAAGATTTATTCATAAAGAAAAATTTAAAATAATTTACCAAATTTTTGGCGTTTTTTTATTTTAATGTATTTTTCTTTTGAAGAGTTCCTTTAATTTTTATAAAAGAAAATACTTTTTATAAAATCCAATTTTTATTCAGTATACTATAGGGAATATGCGTTTTGTCATCTTTTTGGTTTTGGTTTGAAAACGAAAAATCCATACAATATAAAGGTGATAATAGAAAATTAGGCATTCGTGATTATTTCATATTTATAGTGTTATTTATTTTGAGCTGTTTTAAGCAGGGAGTGGCTGCAGATCCTCAATATTATAGAGTGAAAATATATTCAATAGGAAATGAGACAATTGATAAAGTTTTGTCAAACACATCCAATTTGGTTACTTTACAAAAAACAAATGCTGTAAATGCGTTTGCGTTGGCTGGTCGAATTAAAAGTGATTATGTCCGTTTTAAAAATGCTATGGACAGTTTCGGATATTATGATGCGAAAATCAGTATCAAGGTTGGAACTGCGGCTGCGTTACATAATCAAAAAAATGTAAAATTGAATAAAAGAGAGCAATCCGATGATATATTCAAACATGAAAAAGATATCATTGCCAATGGAATAATTGATGGTGCAAGTACGGATTTACCAAATTTTATTGATAAAGTGCCTGTCCAGCAGGATGTTATCATTATTGTTCATATCCAAAAGGGATCCCAATATCGCATAGGTCAGTTAGAGTTCAAGAACTTACAAAAAAATGAAATCATCCAGTTATCAGCTAGGCAGCAAAGGGAATTCGGATTGAAAATTGGTGATCCTGCCGTTTCCGCTGATATCGTTGCCGCTCGGGACAAACTGATCAAGGGGTTGCAGGAAGAGGGACATGCCTTGGCTAAAATGGGAGAGCCCGTTGCCTATCTGCATCCAGACAATAAAACCTTGAATGTTGTTTTTGATATGAATATGGGTCCTGTAGTGGACATAGGTGATATCGATTTCAAGGGTTTGAAAAAGGTCAACGCGAAATATATTCGTCGCCGGTTGTTATTGCATGCTGGACAGTTATATCAACCCTCAACTATTGAAAACGCACGCATGGATCTTTCTTCAACTGGTGTTTTTTCGAGTATTGATATGCACGTTGCAGATCATGTTGATCAATCGGGTCGAATACCATTAACCATAACCTTTAAAGAGGCTAAACGAAGAACCGTAAGTGTTGAAGCGGGATATTCGACGGATCTTGGGGGAAGGTTAGGTGCAAAATGGACGCATCATAACATATTTGGTAATGCCGAACAGTTAAAATTGGCAGCCATAGCGACGGGTATAGCAGGAACAGCCCAACGGGGACTGGGATATGATGTGTATGCGGATTTTACCAAACCTGATTTTGGACATCGTAACCAGGATTTTAATGCACGTATTGAAGCTGTAAAACAGAAGCTGTACTCGTATAATCAAACAGCGTTTCTTGCAAAGGTTGGAATGACAAGAAAATTTGGTAAACGCTGGAGCATGTCAGCTTATTTGGGTGGAATACAAGAACATATTATTCAGCGAGGTGAAAGAAACAATTATACCATGATCAACCTTCCACTGGGTGCGGCATATGATGGAACAGACTTGGTCAATCCAATGATGTCTCCAGATCACGGAATGAAAGCGTCTGTATCTATAACGCCGACGGAATCTTTTGGAGACAAGACTATATTTTTTGCAATCATGCAAGGAACAGCCTCTACCTATTTTGATTTAACGCATCTGGGATTAACGAAACCTGGTCGTTCAATTTTTGCATTTCGTGGAAACATTGGCAGTATTCAAGGGGCCTCACGAATGAATCTTCCCCCTGACCAACGTTTATACGCAGGAGGTACTTCAACTGTAAGAGGATTCCGTTTCCAGGGTGTCGGTCCTCAATTTAAGGGGAGTAAATATGCAAAAGGGGGAAAGGCAATGGATACGGGAACGGCTGAATTCCGGCAAAGAATACTTGGACAATTTGGTGCCCAAGCCTTTATTGATGCCGGTCAGGTCAGCAGTGACAGTATGCCTTTTGAGGGGAAGGTTCAGGTAGGTGTTGGTGGTGGATTTCGATATTATACGCCCATGGGGCCCATACGTTTAGATATCGCAGTACCCGTTAAGCGACCATATCGAGGAGATCGGTTCGAAGTTTATATAGGTTTGGGGGAAACCTTCTAATGTCTCAATCTAGTAAGGAACCTGAAAAGAAGCAATCCATCGACAAAGTATCAAGGAATATAAAGGTTAGAAAAGTCAAATATTCTATAATCAAGGGTATATTATGGTTTCTGGCAAGCATACTCATATTGCTTGTAGCTATGGTTTTTGCATTATTCATTTATCTTAATACGCAGAGTGGAAAAGAATTTCTTTCAGATAAAATTGATGTTTGGACCGATCATTCCATAAATGTTAAGGGAATTCACGGGAATTTTCCTAATCATCTGATTGTTGAAGAAATCACGTTGAAAAAATTGCCATCAACGGATAAACCGTGGTTAATATTAAAAAAAGTCAAACTTGATTGGTCTTTTTTTGAATTACTGTATAAAAAATTATTTATTCAAAGTCTTTTGGCTGAAGAAATTGATATTGAGGATTTACCAAAATCCACACAATCACCAGACGCATCATATTCCACATCATCCGATTTGTCATTTTTATGGTTATCTGCCTCGATTAACCATTTACAAATTAATAAATTGCATCTTGCTCAGACAATTTTTTCAAAAACGTTAGATTTAAAGGTTAACGGAAAACTATCGACTTCTAATATATTATTCTTTCTAGATGAATTTAAACTGAATGCATTGCCTGACACAAATCTGGAGCTTGATGGTGAAGAACTTAATAAATCAACAAATCTTTTCTTGAAGTTAACAGTTAAAAATCATCAGGTTTCAAAAGGACAGTTAACTTTTTTGGCAAAATCCAATCCAGATGGAATTCTTGAACGTTTATTAAAGTCCGATCAATTAACTCCCTTATCATTTAATTTGTCGCTTGATGGACCGTTTGATTCATTGAATACAAAAATGGAACTGAAATCAAATCAGACGTATTTAAGGGAAAATGGACATATTGACCTTAATCATTCAAAAATGAATGTTGATTTATCCGGTCATTCTCCAGCAGTGACCTTGAATCCGCAAATTCATTGGGATGGATGGGATCTAGATGCCAGATTGACTGGATTATTGACAAAACCAATCGGTCAGGGAAAATTCAAACTGGTCAATCTAGCGGCTGGTAAAACGTTTTTGAATAATCTTATTGTTTCTTTTTCGGGAGAGCAAAATGATGATTTGCAAGCCATAAATTCAAGGCAAATCGATAGAGCTCATATACATTTAATTGCAGAGGGGTTGCGTGTTCCCGGAAAACATCCAATGATGTTTGCCAAAGTCCCAATTATAGCTGATGCTGTATATGGAATAAATGAACCTGAACAATCAATTGATTTTCGAGTTCAACATGACCTTGTGAAGGCTGTGGGACATATCTTTTTTCACCCTGTCTTAAAAGGATCGATTGATCTGGCTCTACCACATTTAAGTGATATAGCCGAATTGACAGGTGTTAGGTTGGGAGGTCAATCAGTATTCAATCTTGCTTTTACAATGCCAGAGCATGCAGATAATCCAATTGTATTTGATTTGGATGGTCCCATACAGGTTAATCAAGGATTACCTGCAATGGTAAATATGGTTGGATCCAAGGGACATCTTGGTATTCATGCACGTATTTTCCATAAAGAAAAACCTGATATCTATTTGGATAATTTGACAATATCAGGTCAAAATTTATCAATTCAAGGTAATGGACATTTATTGGATCAACAGGTCAGGGCGGTTGTTAATCTTAATATAGATAATCTTATGGCACTTTCCCCGTTATTGACGGGTCAGGGAAAGGCGGTTTTAAAAGCTGATGGATCTCTGGAAGATCTGGGTTTGAGATTTGAAATGGCTACTAAATTTCAAACATCATCAAAAAGAGATTATGTAATAGCGCCAAGCGATTTAAAAATGAAGGCTGAGCTGAATCATTTATTTGCGCTACCAACGCTTTTGGTATCCTTGAATGGAAATCTTGACCGTTCACCGATAGAAATGGAACTGTTGGCAAGTCAAAAGAAAAATACTGATAATTATTATTTTAATTTAAGAAAATTGAATTGGCGATCCTTGAATGGTCTCGCTGATTTTAGTATTTCCGGTAAAAATATAATTCCTAATGGTAACCTTGATATAAAAATAACTCGACTGGCCGATTTTAAAAAACTGGTTCGACAGAATATTGAGGGCAATCTTGCCTTACAAATCCATTCCTCACCGCATACAAACCAAAAATTATTCGTTAATGCAAGCAGCAAAGTGAATATGCCAAATTACAGGTTCAATAATTTGCTTTTAACGGGTTATATTGATCATCCATTAGAGAAGCCCTTAATCAATTTAAAGGCGCAAATTTCGGATTTTCAGCTTCCACAGGCAAAAGGTAATATCCGGTTAAGTGCCAATGGTTTTATCGATAACTTGAAAGTAATGGCAAATGCTGATTTTCCTTCGTTAATGCAAAGTAAAGGTGCATTTGATACGGCACTACTGTTGGATTTGAAGAAAAAAAATGTTTTTTTGCAAAAACTAAATGCATTGGCAAAAGGTGAAAATATACACCTGACTGCTCCAGCCAAGGTGGATTTTGGGGAGAAAATAGCCATAGATCATTTTCGTTTAACCTTGGCTCCTCCAAATGCGCCCTTGGCCATTATCGATTTGGCTGGAGTAATTATGCCAGCATTAAATTTGAATGCTAGTATTCAAAATGTGACTCCTGCCATTTTAAAACCTTTTTTACCTCAGTTACAGGCGAATGGAATCTTAAATGCCCAGGCCAGGTTAAAAGGGACGTTGGAAAAACCCACAGGTTCAATTCAAATTAATGCAACGAATATTAAAATGCTTACAGGAGAAGCCGCCTCTCTACCTGTTGCACAATTGATTTCTCGGACAAATTTGATGGGTAAAAATGCCCAAACGCATACGCATTTACAAATGGGAAAGAAATTTGATTTGAGTATGAATGGTTTAATACCTTTAAATTCAAATGGTAAGATGGATTTGAATCTCGAAGGGAAAATTGATTTGGGATTGGGAAATGCGATTGCGGGTGCCTATGGTCAGCAAGTCAAGGGCAATATCAATCTTGCCATGCAAATTGCGGGTAGTTTTATGGAACCGATTGTTAATGGAACTGTAAAGCTTTTCAAAGGAAGTTTTAGAGATTACGCACAAGGGACAAGTATTCAGGATATACAGGCAAAGCTTGTTGGGAAAAAAGATCATATAACCCTTGAATCACTTACTGCCAAGGCGGGACATGGGGATATATATGCCAATGGACAAATTGGAGTTTTTCAACCGGGTATTCCGGTAAGCTTGCATATGAATATGAAAAATGCCCGTCCATTGGTTAGTGATTTGTTAACAGCCATTCTTGATGGCGATATCGATGTTAGTGGAATGGCAAAATCAAAAATTGATATGAAGGGAATAATTCGGATCAAACATGCCGAGATTAATATACCGCATTCTATTTCAAGTTCTGTTGTTCCATTAAAAGTAATTCGTCCAGGTGACAAGATTGAAACAGAAAGCAGGCCAAATCTTCCAGGACCCATTATCGGTTTGGATTTAACCATTAAATCTGCCGGTCAAATCTTGGTTCAAGGTTTCGGACTGTTTACAGATATGGCAGGCGCATTGCATATCACTGGAACAGCTGATGCGCCTTCAGTTGCGGGGGGAATGAAGATGCAAAACGGTCATATTGATCTTTCAGGAATATCATTGGATTTCACAAGGGGTGTGATCGGGTTTCAGGGAAGTAATGTAGATCGCAAGATTGATCCCTCTCTGGATTTTGAGGTAAAAAAAACGGTTGAAGGAAACACGGCCAGATTATTGATTACAGGTTTTGCAAGTTCACCCAAAATCACGTTAACCTCTTCTCCTCCATTGTCACAAGACAGGGTTCTAGCCATTCTATTATTTGGTGTTGATTCACAAAGTCTTTCGGCAACCCAAATGGCAGAAATAGGATTGGCATTGGCAACGTTGGGAGGACAAAGTGCAGGGATTGATCCCTTGGGTACCGTGAGAAAAAGCCTTGGATTGGATCGACTTTCTTTAGGAGGAGGGAGTCGTAGCAATGAAAATGGAGGCTCCAATAATGGGGCAAGTGTTGCTGCAGGGAAGTATGTGGCAAAAGGTGTCTATATTGGTGCCAAACAATCTACAGGCAATGCAGGTACACAGGCCGAGATGCAGATTGATATCACCAAACACTTGAAAGCTACTGCAGCGGTTGGAACGGGAAAAGACAATTCAAGATTTGTTACCCCAGATAATGATCCAGGTAGTAACGTGGGATTGCTTTATGAATTTGATTATTAAGGCAAATCAGAAAATATAAATTTTAATTTGATATCAATAATTTATACAACCAATCAGGAATTCGCTTATTTAACATTAAAAAGAAGACGATTTGAATATGTTTTGAAACGGTATTATTATTCAAGCGTCTTTTTTTCTTAAAGCTGTTATTCTTTCCAGTTTTTTAATTTGCTAGTTTTTCCAATGCCAGGATTGAAAGCATTGCAAGGATCAAGATCTTTGTAAAAATTCTTCAAAGGATCTTTGGCTGGGTAAAGATGACCGACATTATGTTCAGCGGGATATTCCGCTCCTCTTTGATCAAGAATTCTCAACATTTTTTCTTCAAGTGCAAATACATCATATCCTTTTTGAATAATATAATCCTGATGAAAAACGTGACAAAAGAAATGACCGTAATATAATTTATGGAGAATTGGTTCTTCTATTTCTTCAGGCAAATGTTCCACCCATTCTTTATCATTACGGCGTAGGGCAACATCAATGGCCAGAATATTTTCAACCGTATCCGTATGGACATTCCTGTAACGAACAGCAGCGCCTGCCACGGCAAAGCGATGCAGGAATGCTTTGCGACCTTCTTCGGCATTGCATTCAAAAAAGCTTCCCGATGTTTTTTCCTTAAAATAAGATTTTAAATGGGAACGAACAGGTTCAATTTCTTCTTTGCCCACTTTCAATAGCAAATGATGTTCATATTTTTTTGCATATTCGTTCATTCGTTCCGGCAAATGCTGGGGAAATAATTTGCTAAAAAACTGCATTGCCTTGTCACTGAAATGTTTTGGGAAAAACGGGATTTTATTTGTAATAAAATCAAATTTGTTTTTCAGGGAGAATAATTGTGGAATATGTGCAGTACCCAGACAATTTATAAAAATGAATGTATCTTTTCCGTAAATAGCGGCAATATTGTAAGCATCTTGATGGATATACTCACCGGATATGGGAACTATTTTCTTGCTGAGCATATTATATCGAATATTGGTAAGATCATTTGGATCGTTTGTACCGATATAAAAAACTCTTGTTTCCTTTTCCTGTGGAAATGTATCAAGGCGTACAGCAAAAATTGAGAGTTTACCAGCACATCCAGAGGCTTCATATAAATGATTGGGATCGGCATTATAACGGGCGGGTGTAGGGGCATCAACTTCGCAGACATGATCCCTATAATGATGGTCTGAACAGCATTTATCAGATTGTTTTATCAATTCATGATCAAAATTACCGTGATCAAGTCGTCCCAGAATTTCCTCAGGTGTGTTTCCCAACTCAACGCCAAGATGATTAACAAGTTCTAATTTACCCTCTTTGTTACATTGGGCATAAAGGGCCATCTCGGTATAGGCGGGGCCTCGCTGAACCAATGCTCCACCAGAATTATTGCTTATTCCTCCAAGAACTGAAGCACCGATGCAAGATGATCCGATTACAGAATGAGGATCACGATGATAGGGCCTTAATTTTTGTTCAAGTTCATTTAAAGTCGCCCCGGGAAGACATATTACCTGCTCACCATTATTAATCACATAAATTTTTTTCATTTTCATGGTGTTAATAATGACAATGTCACGATCATAATCATTGCCATCGGGGGTAGATCCACCGGTCAATCCAGTATTGGCGGCCTGCATGATAATTATTATATTTGATTCTATACAGGCCTTGACAACATTCCACTGATCCAGAATATGCTCTGGCGTTACAATTGCGATTGCTTTCCCAGATCCATATCGAAAACCATTACAATATAATCCCATTTTGGATGGGTCAGTTATAACGTTTCTGCTTCCAGATATTTTTGTTAATTGAGCAATCAAATTTTGATTGGATGTATTATGAGAGGCAGAAATCGATTTTTTTTGAAAAAACATTTTGTATACGCTTTTGACAATCTAAAAATTATTCAGGTTCTAATAACCTTTATAAATAGTTAATAAGCCTTTTATCATACTCGTTTAATATCATTTGTAAAGGATAACAAAATGTCATTATATATTCATTTATTATAAATAAAGACATGAAAAAAAGGAGAGCAACTCTCCTTTCGTTGTAATTGTAATGATCAATTGATAAATTCTAAGCTGTTTTCATCACGTTTGTTAATTCGTTGAGAACGTCTTCTGGTTTTTTTGATTCCAAAACGGCCACCTCGGTTACAAAACGGTCTTGAGCCGCTTCAAATAGTTTTCTTTCGCTAAAACTGCCATCAAGACTGTCAGCATTTCTGCGTAGATCCCTTAAAACTTCAGCAATCTGCATCAGATCACCAGAATTGATTTTTTCCTGGTAAACCAAAGCCCGTCTTGCCCACATACCTTTGCTGGTTTGCGGCTTGCTTTTAATAATTGACATGGCTTTTCCGACAATTTCACGGGAAGCAATTTTGCGTAATCCAGCTTTTTTTGCTTTATCTAAAGGAATACGCAGGGTCATCTGATTATCTGGAAAAGAGATCTGGATCATTTCCAGTTTCGTGCCTGCAATCTCTTCCACGCCAATACGATCAATTCGGCCTACACCATGTGCAGCATAGACAATGGCATCGCCTTCTTGAAAAGGAAAAGAGGTTTTACTATTGGATTGTTGTGCGGCGGTTTCTGCGACGGCTGCTTGAGCCATTTCGTCGGTTACACCACCTTTGGAAGAATTTTTCAATACACTCATTTAATATACTATACCATATTCAGGATAAATTGTCATTTGATATTTTAGAAAAAAAATTTTATATAATGTGTATATATAGGTATTTTATTTTAATTTACCATTGAATTCCGTTAATGGAAGGAATAGGGCGTTGAGAAGATTGATTGATTTGTTCAAGCAAATCGATCTCGATGCTGCGTGACATTGTTAACATGGGCAAGGAATGCGGACTTTCATCAAAGGGATCTTGCAAATCATTTCCAATTCGGTCCAGAGCCAAAAATAAGAAACCCACAAGTGCGGACCCTAATGGTGTGATCCACCCAAGTGTATCCACCATTGAAAAAGGAAGAATGATGCAGATAACTTCACTTAGTAAACGGGGCAGGGTGGAAAACTGGATTGATAAGGGTGTATTTTTAATTCTTTCCAAGGCACCTTGTGCATTGGCCAAGTCAGATAAAATTCTGTCGATTTGAGAGTGAAGGGCACCGTCAATATTTTTTTGGCGGCTTTCCTGGGTTACCATATAGCCGATCTGAACGAGAATGCCATTAGGCTGGTTGCGTTGATTTTTAATATAGGTTTGAATGAAATGGGGCAATATTTTTTTAACATTATAGCTGGTCAGGGAATTTTTACCTCTTAAATGATAGGATAGACTGTATGCATATCCGGCCATGGCATAAATAAGCTCGGGTTTGCTATCGAGAATACTCATGCATTGCCTGGCAAATGATCGACAGTTATTTGTGACTGACCCCCAATGTATACGTGCCTCCCACCATCGATTATATGCCGTATTGTTTCTGAAATTCATAAAAAGGACGAGCACAGATCCAATCAGGGCGGTTGGTAATGCGGATTGATCAAACCAGTGTAGATTAAAAATTTTATATCCAATGACGACTAGCATGTCCCAAATAAATAAAATGAGTAAAGGTTTAAAACTTGTCTGTATAAGAAAAAGAAGTCCACGTTTCGGGTTTACAATCATAGTTTAATTTTCATCATTATAATGGATAGTTATTGATTTTATTAAATAAATTAATGGAAAACTATGGTTTATTTTTGTTGATTGTATTTTTTCTTTAAAAATTGATAAGATTAAGAAAATAGCTAATTTACTTTCAAGCGCATAAAATCACCAAAAACTAGACAAAAAACGAGTATAAACATTTTGAATTGATTCAAATTATCTTATAAAATTATGCTGATTTTAAATCTGTATAATTATAATACTAAAACATGTTTAATTTGTGTTTTAGATGCTAAATTAAGCTACTTTTGTATGTAGAATTCAAACCGGATATATATTGTAGTAAAAAAATTAGTATAAAATCAAGTTTGTTTAAAAATTCTCCATTCATAAGGGGATTTTTTATTAAAGGGTTAATTATTTAAATGAAGAATTCTTTGTCTCCGCAACAAGAAAAATTAGAACAACTAAAACAATTACTGCCAGAGGTTTTTACGGAAGGTAGGGTTGATTGGGAAAAGCTAAAATTATCTTTGGGAGAAGATATTAATATTAAAAATGAACGCTATATTCTAAATTGGGCAGGAAAAAGTAATGCTTATAAAGTATTGCAAGAACCGACCTCTAAAACACTCTCCCCAGACAAAAATGAATCCGTTGATTTTGATAAGACAGAGAATTTATTCATTGAGGGCGATAATCTAGAAGCCTTAAAAATACTTCAAAAAAGTTATTTTGGCAAAGTTAAGATGATTTATATTGATCCTCCGTATAACACGGGTAATGACTCTTTTATTTACCCGGACCGTTTCAAAGAAAATCTTGGAGATTATCAAAAAAATGTGGGGGATAAAGACGATGAAGGATACTTAATACAGGATTCTACTTTTAGGAAAAACAGGAAAGAAAACGGGCAACATCATAGCAATTGGCTCAATATGATGATGCCACGAGTATATCTCGCCAAGAATTTACTGAGAGATGATGGCGTTATCTTTATTTCTATCGATGATAATGAGGTTTATAACCTACGCCTATTGATGAATGAAATATTCGGTGAAGAAAATTTTGTTGCGTTATTACCAACCATTATGAATTTAAAAGGAAATAATGATGAATTTGGTTTTTCTGGGACGCATGAATATTTAATAGTTTATGCTAAATTTTTATCTACATTAAAAGATTTAAAAGGATTAAATAGTTTCCCTCTTAGTAGAGAAGAAATATCTGAATATAATCTAAAAGATGATAAGGGTTTTTACAAACAAGGTGCCACATTGATGCGTACTGGTGAAGCAGGTGCTAGGCACCATAGACCAAAAGGTTATTACCCTATTTATGTATCTCCAAAATTTGATCGAATGTCTTTAAGTAAAATAACAAATGATGATTGGGAGGTTTATCCAAAAACGGTAAATGGGGAAGATATGTCTTGGAGAAGATCTCCTGAAACTTTAAGAAAAAGCTTAGATGAATTTATTATAAAACAGACTAAAGATGGCATATCTTTTTATAAAAAACAACGTCTTGAAGATGATTTAAAATTAGGACAGAAACCTAAAAGTTTATTTTATAAATCTGAATATAGTAGTGGCAATGGTACTGCACAAATAAAAGATATTTTTAATGGTAAAATTTTTTCCAATCCAAAACCATTAGCTTTGATTAAAGATATAATGACAATAGGTTCAGCAAAAGATTCGATTATTCTTGATTTTTTTGCTGGTAGTGGGACGACTGCGCATGCTGTGATGCAATTGAATGCTGAGGATGACGGTCATCGCAAATGTATTTCTATTCAATTACCAGAAATTTGCGAAGAAAATTCAGAAGCCTTTAAAGCTGGATATAAGACCATTGCTGATATTGCCAAAGAACGCATTCGAAGGGCAGGTAAAAAGATCAAGGAAGATAATAAAAACAAAGAAAATATTGATCAACTTGATATTGGGTTTAAAGTCTTAAAAGTCTCTAATAGCAATTTTAAAGAATGGCGAACCGATATATCCAGTGAAGAGCTTGATCAGCAATTAAATCTTCATGTTGATCCCATTGCAGAAGATGCTTCAACAGAAAACATGGTTTATGAATTAATGCTTAAAAATGGTAAGGATTTAAATAGTCATATCAAGCATCATAACAATATCTATTCTATATCAGACCAAGAAAATCATAATAAAAACATTCTTATTTTACTTCTTGAAGAGGTGAATGAAGGTATTATTGAGAATGTTCTTCAACAAAATCCCAATAAGGTTATTGCCCTGGATAAACTTTTCAAGAATAACGATCAATTAAAGACCAATACCGCATTACAAATGCAAGATGCAGATATCAAGTTCGAAACAATCTAAGGTTTTGGTTATGAAGTTAGAATTTGAAGCGAATTTAGAGTATCAAAAAACTGCGATATCTGCTGTGGTTGAGTTGTTTAAAGGGCAATCTAAGCATACAGCAGGGTTTAACCTATATTCAAATGGAAATAATGATCCAATTAATCCGGTAAAAAATAATTTGGATATTGATCAAGCACAAATCTTTCAAAATTTACAGGAAATTCAAGAAAAGAATGGTGTTGCAAAATCTCGGTCGTTAGACAGTATGGACTTTTCTGTGGAAATGGAAACAGGCACAGGAAAGACCTATGTTTATTTAAGAACGATATATGAACTCAATGCCCATTATGGGTTTAGTAAATTCATTATTGTTGTACCTTCTATAGCTATTCGTGAAGGGGTTCAGAAAAGTCTTGAAATAACATTTGAACATTTCCAGAATATTTATGCAAGAGAGCCTCTGAGATATACTATTTATAATAGTAAGCGACCTGTTGATATCAAAGATTTTGCCCAAAGAAATAATATAGAAATCATCGTTATGAACATTGATTCATTTGCTAAAGATCAGAATGTTATCAATAAAATCAATGAAACAGGCCATAAGCTTATTGAATATATTCAGGCAACCTCTCCTGTTGTGATTATTGATGAACCTCAGAATATGGAGACAGAAAAGCGGAAGGAAGCGATTAAAAGCTTAAACGGTTTATGTCATCTACGATATTCCGCAACCCATAAGCATCAATATAATTGTGTCTATCAGCTTGATCCGGTAAAAGCTTATGATCTGGGGTTGGTTAAGCAAATTGAAGTTGATTCCATTCACAGTGATGCAGCTTTTAATGATGCTTATGTTTTTGTCGGTGATTTTAAGACAGCCAAAACCAGTTGTTCTGTTAAACTTACTATTCATGTGAATGATAAGGTTGGTGTAAAGAAAAAGACCATTTCTGCAAAGGTTGGTGATGATTTATTCGAATTATCCAATCACAGAGAAGTTTATAAAGATGGATACATTCTTAATGAGATAAATGCACAAGATGAAAACATTACTTTTTCTAACAATATTACTCTCCATAAGGGGCAGGAAAACGGCAATGATGCAAAAGATGATATTAAAAAATACCAAATTAAAAAGACGATCATAGAGCATTTGGCTAAAGAAGCCAAATTAAGCAAAGATGGTATAAAGGTCTTATCCTTATTTTTTATAGATAAAGTATCTAATTATCGAGACTATGAAGAGAATCAGGCAGTAAAAGGTAAGTATGCACTTTGGTTTGAGGAAATTTATAGAGAGGTATTCAAGGAATGTTATAAAAAAGATATTTCAGATGAGGAACTTGATCGATTGCATAATGGTTATTTCTCCCAAGATAAAAAAGGAATATTAAAAGATACCAAGGGAAATACAAAAGATGATGATGATACCTATAGTTTGATTATGAAAGACAAAGAGAAGCTTTTAGATATTAACGAGCCGTTACGGTTTATATTTTCTCATTCTGCATTAAGAGAAGGTTGGGACAATCCTAATGTTTTTCAAATATGTACTCTGAATGAAACAACCTCTGAAATGAAGAAACGCCAGGAAATAGGGCGAGGATTGAGATTGGCCGTTGATAAAGATGGGAAAAGAATACGGGGTAAAAATATTAATCGTCTGACGGTTATTGCCAATGAATCTTATGATGATTTCGCAAAAGCTTTACAAAGTGAGATTGAAGAAGATTGTGGCGTTAATTTTCAAGGTCGGATTAAAGACAAAGCACAAAGAACGAAGGTTATTTATAAAAAAGATTTTCAGGCAGACCCGTTATTTTTAGCAATATGGAATAAGATTAAATATAAAACAACCTATCGTGTTCATTATGATACCAATCAATTAATAGACAAAGTTGTCGAAGCTATCAAAATTTTACCTAAAATAACAGAACCTATTCTTTATTCGGAAAAGGTATTTTTGAATATTGATGAAGAAGGTGTCCAGACTAA
The DNA here is from genome assembly GCF_047307945.1 of Commensalibacter sp. A3DC. Lineage (NCBI taxonomy): Bacteria > Pseudomonadati > Pseudomonadota > Alphaproteobacteria > Acetobacterales > Acetobacteraceae > Commensalibacter > Commensalibacter sp. A3DC. Next base: position 29,873 of record NZ_JAXOQA010000006.1, read on the forward strand.
TTATTTGGCAAGTGAGCGTAATAAAACTCAAATAATTGCTAAAAATATTCCTGATATATTTGCTTATATTGAAAATAAAACTCAACTGACGAGAACAACAATTTTAGAGATATTGAAAAAATCTGAACGAATTGGTGATATTTCCAAAAATCCTCAAGATTTTCTTGATAAAGTTTGCGATGTTATTTCTAGAGAAATGCAGGAATTAATGATTGATGGTATTCGGTATCAAAAAGTTGGGCTTACTGAATATGAAATGAAGCTGTTTGATAGTAAAGAACTTGAAATCTATATGAATGACAATTCTTTTCAGGTCACAAATACTGGCAAAACCATTTATGAAAATATAATTCCTTTAGATTCAGAAACAGAAAATCAGTTTGCTAAAGAGTGTGAGACTAGTGAACAAGTTAAATATTATTTTAAACTTCCAAATTGGTTCAAAATAAAAACACCTATTGGAAATTATAACCCTGATTGGGCGTTAGTGTTTGAAAATGATGCAAAGATATATTTTGTTGTGGAGACTAAAAATACAGGAAATGATGTTGTTGATTTATCAAAACTATCTAAAAGTGAGCTATTGAAAATTAAATGTGGCAAGGCACATTTTAAAATTATGGATGATGTTAGGTATGAGGTTGTAACGAAAGTTTCAGATCTTAGTCATATTTAAAATAATTATTACATCTTGTAATTAGACGGTAATTACAACTCATCGTCTTTTTTTAACAATCGGTATGTTTGTGTATTGATTTGATTACATGTTTTTACTTAACATAATAATTCATCAATTTTTGCAAGGATTTCTTCTGAATTCCTTCAGAATCAAAATTGTCAGAATCAAGCCAGTCATTAAATGCCTTGGAAAGTTTTTGAAATTCAAGATCAAGAATTGAATACCATGCTGTATCCCGGTTACGGCCATGAATAACCAAAGCTTGACGGAATATTCCCTCGAATGTGAAACCGTAGCGTAATGCCGCAGCACGAGAGGGTGCATTTAAGGTATCACATTTCCATTCAAGACGACGATAACCAAGTTCCTCGAATGCATATTTCATTAAAAGATAGATTGCCTCCGTGGCCATTGTTGTTTTTTTTAATCGTCCAGAAAAAATAACGCTACCAATTTCTATCACACCATTTGTTGGATCTATTCGCATGAGAGCAATTGAACCGATTGCTTGATTGGAATTCTTGTCAAGAATGGCATAATGAAATGGATCTTTGATATTTTCTAATTTAAGTAGCCATTCCCGATATTCATTAAAATCATTAAACGGGCCGGATAAAAGATAGGTCCATAGCCCTTTATCAGTACCGTTAAAAAAGGCATCATAAAGTTGCAAAGCATGTTGTCTGACATTTATGCGTTCAAGCCGGCAATATTGTCCCGTGATTGTTTCTTTTTTGGGAAGCTTTGCTTTTTTCCATGAAGGAAGAGCTTGACCAATCGGTTGTTGATAAGCATTAAAACGGATCGACATCGTGGACCTTTCTATGAGAGGAATAATTCCAGTCAGGCAAAATTACTGTTAGAAATTGAATAAGCATTTTTTAGTGGAGCTATACGAAAGAATGACATTCTGGAATGAAAAACTATATTTGATTAAAATTTTTTATATCTTTTTGGGGAGACTTGCCAAATATGGCTTTGTAATCACGACTAAAATGTGAGGGACTTTTATAACCAACCTGATAGGAAGCAGTGGCAGCGTTAAGATTATTATTGATCATCAGACGTTTTGCTTCATGAACGCGTAACCATTTTTGATATTGTAACGGGCTTTTTCCGGTTAGTTGGCGAAAATGATGATGCAAGCTTGAGGGGCTCATGTTAACAGCACTGGCAAGATGGCTTATTTTCAAGGGTTGAGAATAATTTTGTTTAAGCCATTCGATTGCTTTTCTGATATTAGATCCTGTATTACCAGTTGTTATAATCTGTAAAAGAATTGGTGCTGCATCGCTGGTTAGCAGTCGATAGTAAATTTCCCTGATGACTAACGGGGCAAGAACTGGAATGGTTTCGGGCTCATCCATTAAGGATAGAAGCCTGTACATGGGTTCCAAAAAGGATACATTAACACTGCAAATAGATACACTGCTACATTTCGTTTTGTTTGAATTCCTAAGATCAATTTGTGTACTTAACTCTGCAATAATATTGCGTTCCAAATTTAAGGAAATTCCAAAACAGGGTTTAATAGGGGATGCTTCCATTATTTGGCTGTTCGTAGGGATGTCCAGAGAAGTAATGAGCAAATGATGTTTGTCGTATGGAAAGATATTTTTATCAACGATTATCTGTTTAGTACCCTGGCATAACAAACTGATACTCGGTTGATAAAAACAGGCACATGCTTGACGAGGTATCTCTTTTCTAAAAAGTTTGAGATCTTTAATCAGGGTGGTATGTGCACCCGGTGTTTTTACATGTCGTTCAAGAATATTGATTATTTTTTGATAAAATAATTCGGTTTGACTGTCTGAAGACTGATTGAGTGTCATTATAATGGATTAGACAAATTGATGATTATTCAGATTTTATAACTAAACATAAATTATTTGCAGGATCAGGTAATTATTACGGAATATCAAGATATTATACAACGCTTTTTTTATCGTATTATTTATTTGAAAATCAAACAATAAAAAAGATTTTCGATAATTTTCATATCATATTTGAGATAAAAAAATGAAGTATATAAATCTAGGTCGTACAGGTCTTAAAGTATCGAGATTATGTTTGGGATGCATGAGTTTCGGTGAACCCAACCGGTTGCCACAAGCCTGGTCAATTGATGAAACTGCTGCACGCCCTTTTTTTAGACAGGCCATTGAGGCGGGAATTAATTTTTTTGATACGGCAAATATTTATTCTGGAGGCAGTTCAGAGGAAATAACGGGGCGAGCATTGAATGATATGGCACGGCGAGAAGAAATTGTGGTGGCGACCAAGGCTTTTTTCCCTTGGCGGAATTCGCCTAATACAGGTTTTCTATCGCGTAAAGCTCTTTTTCAATCAATTGATGACAGTTTGTCACGATTAAAAATGGATTATGTAGATCTTTACCAAATTCACCGTTTTGACCATGGAACCCCGATCGAGGAAACCATGGAGGCCTTGCATGACATCGTGAAATCAGGAAAGGTTCGCTATATTGGAGCATCCTCTATGGAAACATGGCGTTTTGCCAAAATGCAACATATTGCAAGGCAAAATGGATGGACACGTTTTGTTTCCATGCAGCCTCAATATAATTTGCTTTATCGGGAAGAGGAACGGGAAATGTTGCCTTTTTGTGCGGATCAAGGTATTGGTGTCATTCCTTGGAGTCCAATGGCAAGGGGACGATTGACTCGTGATTTTGATGAAGTTACACGACGTACTCAAAATGATGCTTTTGCTTTGAAAATGTATCAGGATGCAGAACAGCAGGATCGAAAAGTCGTGGAGGTTGTCGCAAAGATTGCCAACTTGCATCATGTCCCTCGTGCATATGTCGCATTGGGCTGGTTATTATCAAAAAAATACGTAACGGCACCTATTATTGGGGTAACAAAGGCTGAACATTTGACAACGGCTATAAAGGCGCTTGATTTTTCTTTAACAGAAAATGAAATAAACAGTCTTGAAGCACCTTATGTACCGCATCCTGTAAATGGAATTATTCCTCCATTGTCAAAGGAACCTATGACGATTACACCGCCCAAGGTTTAGATATTCCAATTCATTTGAATTGCATTATCTGCAAAATCAAAAATATTTAAAATTGCAAACAAAAAGATTGAGCTATCATGAGATATCGATTTTTGGGAAGAACAGGTCTGAAGATAAGTGATTTATGTCTTGGAACCATGAATTCTGGTGATGTCACGGATGAAAAAGAAAGCTGCATGATTATGGATAAGGCAATTGATGCAGGAATTAATTTTTTTGATACGGCAGATGTTTATGGAGGATTACAATGGCCAGAAATTCCTAGGGGATATGGCATTTCTGAAGAAATTATTGGACGATGGCTTAAAAAGAGCGGTCAGAGAGACAAGGTTGTATTGGCTACCAAAGTTTACCAGCCTATGGATTTTGGGCCGAAGGCCGGCATTTGTCAGCTTATCATATTCGAAAAGCGTGTGAAGACAGTTTGCGACGCTTAAAAACTGATCATATTGATCTTTATCAAATGCATCATATTGATCGAGAAACTCCATGGGAGGAAATATGGCAGGCAATGGAGTTATTGGTTCAACAGGGAAAAGTTTTATATATAGGAAGTTGTAATTTTGCTGGTTGGCAAATAGCCACAGCTCAGGGATTGGCCAAGGAACGTCATTTTTACGGACTGGTTTCTGAGCAAAGCCCCTATAATCTGACAGAACGTACAGTTGAGCTGTAAGTCCTTCCATCCTGTCGATATCATGGTCTTGGATTTATTCCCTATTCTCCATTGGCAGGTGGATTGCTTGGGGGTGTCCTTTCGAAACAGAAAAATGGCGAGCGACGTTTTAGAGAACAGGAACTGAAAATAATTGATAAATTAAGATACCAACTTGAAAAATATGAGAATCTTGCTGCTGAACTTAAAATAACTCCTGCAAATATTAGCCCTTGCCTGGTTAAGACATCAACCTGATGTCACAGCACCGATTATTGGACCTCGTACTGAAACACAGCTGGATAATGCTATTGAAGGGCTTTCCATTGCATTGTCAGATGAAATAATACATACTTTAAATGATATTTGGCCCGGTATGGGGGGTGAGGCACCTGAAGCCTATGCCTGGTAGAAATTTTTCAAGTCTATAATTATTGATGATAAATTCATATAATCATGTGAATTAATTTATTTCGAAAAATTGTGAAAATAAGATTAAATAAATTATTTTCACAATTTTTATTTGATTTTAAAACAATGTTGTCAGTCAGAAATTGTTTCGTTATGTTTTAAATTTTTAGAAATTTTGGCTTTTTGGCTTTCAGTGCGTAATTGTCCGCATGCTGCAAGAATATCACGCCCTCTTGGGGTGCGGATGGGCGAGGAATAACCTGCCTGCATAATGATATCGGCAAACTTTTGCACCTGTTCAGTTTTGGAGGGTTTGTAATCACTGCCTGGCCATGGATTAAATGGAATTAGATTAACCTTGGCATGAATACCCTTTAATAGATGCACCAGTTCACGTGCATCTGATTCACTGTCATTAATTCCCCTTAACATAATGTATTCAAACGTTATTCGACGTGAATTACTTGCTGCAGGGTATCGACGGCAGGCTGCCAGAACGTCTTTTATAGGATATTTACGATTTAAGGGAACGAGCTCATTTCGTAAATCATCCCTGACAGCATGAAGGGAAATGGCTAGATTAATTGCCAGTTCCCTTCCACATTGATCCATCATGGGAACTACACCGGACGTTGACAAGGTAATCCGGCGACGAGAGATTCCAATTCCCTCATCATCCATAACGATACGCATTGCCTTGGCAACATTGTCATAATTATAAAGAGGTTCGCCCATTCCCATCAGAACTATGGTTGATAGAAGACGGGGTCTTCCAGCGGTCGGGGTTGGCCATTCATTATAACTATCCCTTGCCGCCATGAATTGACCTACGATTTCTGTTGCACCAAGATTTCGAACCAGATTTTGCGTGCCGGTATGACAAAAACGGCAGGACAACGTACATCCGACCTGTGAGGAAATGCAGACAGCACCACGATCTTCTCGACGATCTGGAATATAAACTGTTTCAGCTTCTTGTTTATCCCTGAAGCGAAAAAGAAACTTGCGGGTATCATCTTTTGAGGTTTGTTGCATAACCAGTTCCGGTCGGCTGATCACACAATGTTTTGCCAATTTGGCTTGCAAGGGTTTACTGATTGAACTCATCAAAGAGAAATCGGTAACACCTTTATGATAAATCCAGTGCCATAACTGTTTCGTGCGGAAGGATTTTTCCCCCATATCCATTAGGACCTCTTCCAATTCTTCCCGTGAAAGTCCAACAAGTTCCTGTCTTCCATCTGATAATTTCAAGGACGGAGGACTGAAAAGTGCTGACTTTGCTAGAATTCTTTTTTTTTCTTCTTCAGAAAAATCGGAGATAATAGGGGTATTCATAAAGAAACGATTCAATTGATAATAAATAAAAGAAATTAGGAACGCAGATAAGAGCCGTTAATTTCAATATAACCTTGTGTTAGGTTGCAGCTCCAAATTTTTGCGTGTCCCTCTCCCAGATTCAGGTTGACTTTAATTTTTATGACTTGTTCTTGCATATGCTTGTTAACTTTATCTTGGTCATAATCTGATAAAACCTCACCTTGTTTGGCAACCCAAATATTATCTATTGCCACTGACAAAAGGTCACGGTCGGCTGGTTCGCCGGCTTTGCCTACCGCCATTACAACACGTCCCCAATTGGCATCCTCACCTGTTATTGCTGTTTTCACAAGAGGGGAGTTACCGATTGATTGTCCGATTTTAAAAGCTGATTCATTGTTAACGGCACCTTCAACCTTGATTTCAATCAGTTTTGTTACGCCTTCACCATCCCTAATAACCAAAAGAGCCAATTCTTGTAACAATTTTTCTAAGGCATTTGAAAAATTGCTTAATCTTGGGTCATCAATATCATTGATTTCGGTATTGGGGGTCTGACCCGTGGCAAATAAAAGAAGGGTATCAGAGGTTGATGTATCGGAATCAACTGTTATTGAATTAAAGGTTGTTTTGACTTTTTCATTTAATAATTTTTGTAAGACAGTAGCGGGCAATTTTGCGTCAGTTGTAACAAAACAAAGCATAGTGGCCATATCAGGTGCGATCATACCGCTCCCCTTGGCGATTCCCTGAATAGTGACAGGAATATTGTCAATATCTGTTTTAAGGGAAAAGCCTTTGGCAAATGTATCCGTAGTCAGGATTGCTTGAGCTGTTTCCTTCCATTGATCAGAAGCCAATTTCGAATAAAGTTCTGGAAGATAATTGATGATTTTTTGATAAGGAAGCTGTTCGCCAATAACCCCTGTAGAGGCAACAAAAATTTCTTCGGGTGCGCAGTTTATTGTTTTTGCGGCTGCCTGTGTTGAATATTTAACTGCATCAAAACCTGCCTGACCCGTAAATACATTGGCAATACCGGCATTGACAAGTAATCCCCTGGCTTTACCGCGAGATAAAATTTTTCTGCACCAATCGATAGGTGCACCTGGACATTTGTTTTTGGTAAATACTCCTGCGACGGTTGTGTTCGGAGCGAATTCCATTAACGATAAATCAAGACGTCCAGTATATCGTAATCCTGCTTGAACAGATGCAAGTTTTACACCGGCAACGGGGCAAAGTTCAGGGAGGGTTACGGCAAGCGGAGAAACAGGATAACTCGACATGGTAGACTCTTTTTCAACAATGGAGCAAAATAATGGATACGATAGGATTGATTCATATCCGGTTATAATGAAATATTTATATTTTACTGAAAATGTTTTTTACAAGTTTTCTTTATAAGAAAAAAGGATTTAATGATATGTTTTTTGAACTAAATTCTTTAGGGATATTAATCAATAAACATTCTGAATTTATAAAAGGGAAAATTTATTTTCCCTTTTATAAAAATTTTTAATGATTCGTTCTGTCAGAGTTATTTTTTTTGTGTGGCAGGCATTTGTGTTAAAGAATGAATGGCTTCATCATTTTTGGTAATTTTACTTTGTTTAATTACATTTTCAATAATGGTTTTCATTCTTTGTTGATACAGGTTTTTGCGAATTTCATCTTTTACCTTATCCAATGGTGGTACCGGAGCGTTTCTATAACCAAGAACCTTGATGACATGCCAACCAAATTGGGTTTTCACCGGAGCGGTTGTAATTGTATTTGCTTTCAGTGCAAAGGCTGCATTGATGAATTCCGGTGCAAGAGGGTCATTTTGTTTGACCCATCCCAAATCACCGCCATTTTCGCTACCGCTCTCTTTATCGGTTGAATATTGTTTGGCAAGATTAGCGAAATTTTTGCCTGCATGAAGTTGACTGATGATTTTTACAGCTTCCGGTTGTGTTTTTACAAGAATATGACATATATGCGCCTCTTTAACAGGGGCTGCGTTGGCGAAATGCTGATCGTAAAAAGTTTGAATGGCTTTATCGTCAATTGGATTTTGTTTTAAATTCTTTTCCAATTCAGATTTTTGGAATGTCGAAAACAGGATATCCTTTTGCATGAATTCAATTTGTTGCTTGACCTCAGGGGAATTCTGTAAATTCTGTTTTTCAGCAACTTGTAGCACTGCATTTTGAACAATTAATTGCTGAAGGATTATTGTTGTCAAAACAGGTGCAGGCAGACTTTTATATTGATCGGGCAACATCTTGCGCATGTTTTGGACATCATGATACGTAATATTTTTATCATTAACAGTTGCCAAAACAGTATTTTCATCTATTTTGCTAGGACTTGACTGATTTTGAGCGGCAGGTGCTGACGGGGTAGATGTGACAGCAGGTTCAGCGGCAATAACTGCTGTTGTCAAAAGGCTTGAGGAAAAAAGAAGGGTTGCTGCAAATTTGAATGATTTGTTGTAAAAAGACATATAGTACCTTTATTTATTGAGAGGATTAAAGATAATTTTGAATATGTTTATATCATGGAAAGGTGAAATTGTCCCATTATTTTAATAAAGTTCCTTTCTTGAAAAAAGTTAAACCACTTTTAAAATTTTAAAATGATATTTATGGTGTAAGTAAAGTTGGTTATAATACCGATGAACTTATTTCTATATGTATTTTTCTGTCTGGATTGAATTGTGTTCTAATTTATTTATAACTAGCCCTTTGTAATGACAGGCAGGATTACAAAGCGTTATTTGGAAAACATTGATGTTTGCAAAATTTGCCCGTGTCTTTTTCGGCACCTCTAATGAGCGTTCATTAAAAGCTTATCAAAAGCGACTACCTGAAATCAATCAATTGGAACCTGAAATACAGGCTCTGGATGATGTTGCATTGGCTAATAAAACGGTTGAATTTCGTCAAAGGTTAGCTGATGGAGAAACACTGGACAATTTATTGCCAGAAGCGTTTGCTGTAGTCAGAGAAGCTTCGAAAAGGGTTTTGGGAATGCGTCATTTCGATGTCCAGCTGATCGGGGGAATGGTTCTTCATGATGGTAAGGTTGCCGAAATGCGTACAGGTGAAGGTAAAACATTGGTGGCAACCTTGGCCGTATATCTGAATGCACTATCGGGAAAAGGGGTGCATGTTGTAACGGTGAATGATTATCTTGCCTCACGTGATGCTGCTGAAATGGGCCGGCTCTATAGTTTTCTTGGCATGAATGTCGGAACGATTATCGCGGATTTGAGTGATATTGAACGAAAGGCTGCTTATGCCGCCGATATTACATATGGGACAAATAATGAATTCGGCTTCGACTATCTTCGTGACAATATGAAATACAGTCTTGATGAAATGGTTCAGCGTCCGTTTAATTACGCCATTGTGGATGAAGTTGATTCGATCTTGATAGATGAGGCTCGTACTCCATTGATTATTTCGGGGGTTGCGGATGACAGTTCAGATCTATATCGTTCCGTTAATGAAATTATAAAAGAGATAGTCAAAGATCCTGCCAATTATGAAAAAGATGAAAAATTCCGTAATGTCATTCCAACAGAATTGGGAACCGAACATATAGAGCAGTTAATGCGTGAAAAGGGTGTATTGAAAGAGGGAGGGCTGTATGACACTCATAATATCGCGTTGGTGCATCATATGCAGCAGGCATTACGGGCGCATACCTTGTTTGCCAGGGATGTGGATTATATCGTCCGTAACAATAAGGTCATTCTAATTGATGAATTTACTGGACGTATGATGGATGGACGTCGATATTCCGATGGATTGCATCAAGCACTTGAAGCCAAGGAACATGTGGAAATACAGCAGGAAAACCAGACTCTAGCTTCAATCACTTTTCAAAATTATTTTCGTCTTTATCCGAAACTCGCCGGTATGACGGGAACGGCAATGACAGAAGCCGATGAATTTGCCGAGATTTATAAACTGGACGTTGTGTCAATTCCAACCAATCTTAAAGTTCAGCGTAAGGATGAACATGATGAAATCTATCTGACCGCGGCTGAAAAATATGATGCGGTTAGCCAGCTTATCGAAGAGGTACATAAAAAGAAACAGCCTATCTTGGTTGGAACAACATCGATTGAGAAAAGTGAACATCTTTCAAATTTGTTGAATAAAAAGGGCATAAAGCATAATGTATTGAATGCGCGTTTTCATGAAAAAGAAGCTCAGATAATTGCTCAAGCTGGAGTTCCGGGAGCCATTACAATTGCCACGAATATGGCGGGTCGTGGTACTGACATTAAATTGGGTGGGAATGTGGATATGCTTATCCATCAGCAGCTTTCCCATATCGAGAATGAAGATGAACGCTTGAAACAAGAAACGGCCCTTAAAGAAAAAGTTCAAAAAGATCATGAACTGGTTAAAGAGAGCGGCGGACTGTTTGTAATTGGTACGGAACGTCATGAAAGTCGTCGAATTGACAACCAGTTGCGAGGACGTTCGGGGCGTCAGGGAGATCCGGGAAATTCACGTTTCTTTTTATCCCTCGAGGATGACTTGATGCGGATATTTGGTTCCGAACGCATGGGTGGTATGCTTCAAAAAATGGGCTTGAAAAAAGGGGAGGCCATTGTTCACCCCTGGATCAACAAGGCACTTGAAAAAGCCCAGAAAAAAGTTGAGGCGCGCAATTTCGATATGCGTAAAAACACTTTGAAATATGATGATGTCATCAATGATCAACGTAAGGAGGTATATTCTCAGCGTCGGGAATATATGGCTCTGGAAGATGTTTCAGAAGTGATTGCGTCTATAAGACATGATGTGATCAATATGTTGATCGAAAAATACATACCTGAAAAATCCTTTGCAGAACAATGGCATATTAACGGATTAACCGCGGATGTAAAACGGATATTCAATCTTGATCTACCGATTAAGGAATGGTCTGAAGAGAAAGATATTTCAATTGATATACTTGAAGAGCGCATTACGAAAACCGCTAATGAAATGATGGCCACCAAGGTCGCGAATTATGGTGTTTCAATTATGCGATATGTTGAAAAGCAAGTTTTGCTAACAACGCTTGATGCTGTGTGGAAAGAACATTTGTTGCGATTAGATCAAATGCGTCAGGGTATTGGACTGCGCGCCTATGGTCAGAAAGATCCGCTTAATGAATATAAGAAGGAAGCTTTTGTTCTTTTCAATTATATGCTGGATGAGCTTCGTGAACGGATTACCTCACTTTTGGCCAAGGTTGAAGTCAACGTCTCTGATGATGAAGGGGAAAATTCTTCTTCGGATCTTATAGAGGGGGAAACCCCTCAGACATTATCTGATGCACCAAAAGAGTGGGCAGATACGCCCAGAAATGCACCATGTCCATGTGGTTCAGGCAAAAAATTTAAACATTGTCATGGTCGGTTTGTTTAAAAATCGGGACATGTTTATTAGATTAAGATTGAAATCAAACTGTAAGAATTAAGAGAAAAATTAATGGCAGGACATTCGCAATTTAAAAATATTATGCATCGCAAAGGGGCTCAGGATGCCCGTCGGGCAAAAGAATTTTCAAAAATAATTCGTGAAATAACCGTTTCAGCAAAATCGGGTTTACCTGATCCAGCCGCCAATCCCCGTTTACGTGCAGCCATTGCGGCAGCTCGTGCTGTCAATATGCCAAAGGACAATATTGATCGTGCGATTAAGAAAGCCGCAGGTGGCGCAGATGGAGATAATTATCAAGAAGTGCGCTATGAAGGATATGGTCCATCCGGAGTTGCCATTATCGTTGAGGCATTGACAGATAATCGTAATCGTACAGCTTCGGATGTTAGGGCCGCATTCAATAAATATGGCGGATCCTTGGGGGAAATGAATTCTGTCGCATTCATGTTTGAACGTATGGGTGTTATTACCTATCCCAAAACGGTTGCAAATTTTGATTCAATATTTGAGGCGGCTATTGAGGCAGAAGCGGAAAATGTTGAAGAAAATGATGATGTTTATGAAATAACATGTGCGATGGAAAATTTCTTTGCAGTCCGTGACGCATTGGAAGCCCGGTTTAAAGATCCTGAAAGTGCAAAAATTGAATGGCGTCCATCCAATACAGTTGCATTAGATGAAGATAATGCTCGCACCTTGCTAAAATTAATTGAAGTTCTGGAAGATCATGATGATGTTCAGAATGTTTTTGCCAATTTTGACCTTTCGGACGAGATTGCTGAACGGCTATCGGCTTAAGAGTTGTGGTTAGAATTCTTGGGATAGATCCCGGTTTACGGTTTACCGGATGGGGGATAATTGATGCACGTGACAACCGTCTTACCTATGTGGCAAGTGGTGTCCTGTCTACGAATAGTGATCATTTTGTTCCTCAACGTCTCTGTGTATTAGCATCAGGTTTGGAAAAACTGATTGGTCTTTATCAACCTGAAGAGGTTGCGGTTGAAGAAACCTATGTCAACCGGAATGGCTCTGCCACCTTGAAGTTGGGATATGCTAGGGGGGTGGCATTATTAGTGCCCGCGCAAAAATATATTAATGTTAATGAATATGGTGCTAAAACAGTTAAGCGTGCCGTGGTTGGAACGGGAGCGGCGACCAAAGATCAGGTATCTGTTATGATTCAGCGTTTATTGCCGGGAGCCAAAATTCCAAGAGCTGATGCAGCTGACGCTTTGGCGATAGCGATTTGTCATGCCCATCATCGGATAAGTCAAATTCGTGTTAATAAAGGAACAATAATGGCATGATAGGACAATTGACTGGGCTTTTGATTGACCAAAATGACAGGGATCGTTGTCTCATTGACGTGAATGGGGTGGGATATGTGGTCTATGTTTCAAGCCGGACCTTATCAAAATTGCCTCGTCCTCCAGAAATTGCCCGTGTATTGATTGAAACCATCGTCAGAGAGGATGCCATATTACTTTATGGATTTGCTGATGGAAAGGAACAGGAATGGTTCAGGCTGCTAACAACGGTACAAGGTGTTGGGGTTCGTATGGCGCTGGCGATTCAATCCGTTCTTACGCCGGATGAATTGACTTCGGCCATTATGACAGCTGACAAGGCAAGTTTAATGCGGGCTTCAGGCGTAGGGGCAAGATTGGCTACGCGCATCTTAACTGAACTGAATGGTAAAGTGGCTTCTGGTTCAGATGTGATTAATTCAATTACAATTTCAGGTCAGATAACCGAAAATAATGAGACTAATATTGTTGCAGATGTGTTGCTGGCCCTGGAGGGACTTGGATTTCGTCGAATGGAATCCCAACCAATCGTCGGGCGAGTGATTAAAGGTTTGAAAGAGAAAAATCAACCCCTTCAACTTGATCATATTATTCGAGAAGCTTTACGTGAGTTGGCCCGATGAAGTCTGAAATAAATCGTCCCATAGATGCAACGAAACGTCAGGAAGACACTGTGGAGGTCGCGTTAAGACCTCAATCTTTGGCTGAATTCATTGGACAAAAATCATCACGAGAAAACCTTTCAATTTTTATAGAGGCGGCAAGACAGCGAGATGAGGCGTTGGATCATGTTTTGTTACATGGACCACCAGGGCTGGGAAAAACAACCTTGGCGCAGATTGTTTCCAGGGAGTTGGGGGTTGGTTTTCGTGCAACATCTGGCCCTGTAATTCAAAGGGCTGGTGATTTGGCGGCAATTTTAACCAATTTACAACCAAGGGATGTATTATTTATCGATGAAATTCATCGATTGCATCCTTCAATTGAAGAAATTCTTTATCCGGCAATGGAGGATTTCCAGCTTGATTTAATAATCGGGGAAGGGCCCGCGGCTCGATCGGTTCGTATAGATTTGCCCCCTTTTACGCTTGTCGCAGCAACAACACGGTCAGGTTTGCTTGCCACACCTTTGCGGGATCGATTTGGCATTCCGTTACGGTTGATATTTTATACAACAGATGAACTCAAATTGATTGTTGAAAGAGGGGCCTGTAAGCTAGGATTTGAATTGACTGAAGATGGGGCTGCGGAAATTGCCAGAAGATCTCGTGGGACGCCCAGAATAGCGGGCAGGTTATTACGTCGTGTTCGTGATTTTGCATTTGTCAAGCATAAGAGTGAAAAAGCGGTTGATCGCGAGATTGCTGATGCAGCCTTATCAAGATTGGAGGTTGATCAGCTTGGGTTGGATGCAATGGATCGTCGCTATTTATTGCGTATTGCTGAATTTCATCAGGGTGGGCCGGTCGGTGTTGAAACGTTAGCTGCGGCCTTGGCAGAATCAAGGGATACTCTTGAAGATGTTATTGAACCTTTCCTGATCCAGGAAGGGTTGGTTCTTCGTACAAGTCGTGGCCGTGTATTGGGAGAGAGAGGCTGGCAACATCTTCATCTGAAACCCCCAGCATTATTAAATGCACAATTTGATTTGCTGGATAACGATGTGGTGGAGGAATGAAAATTATGGAGATCATCCCTAGTAATTCATTTGACAAAGGTATATGTAATCCTGCTTTGGTGAAAGAGGAAGTCAAAACTTACCGGTTCAGGGTTTGTTATGAAGATGTTGATGCGGCAGGTATCGTCTATCATGCCCGTTATTTCGGAATTGCAGATCGCGCTCGGACAGAAAGTATACGACGGTTGGGTGGAACAATCAGTGATTTGTACAAGGATTTCGGCTTGGTTTTGGTTGTAAGGGAAGCCGAGATTAAATTTCGAAAACCCTTGTATATTGATGAACTGGTTATTGTAAAAACAAATATAATCACAACTTTGGGGGCAAGTTGTTGGTTATCACAAGTTTTTTTCCGTAATGAAGAAATTGTGACTGAATTAAAAATTCAGCTGGTTTGTCTGAAGAAGGAAACCTATATGCCAGCTCCTTTTCCAGCGGATTGGAAAAGAATTTTTGCTGCCATGATATAGGCAAACCAGTTCGAATAAATTTTTACTCATTATCAAAACAAGATTGTTTTTATTGGAAAAAAAATATATCAAATGGATATTGGAAAATAATAAATAGTCTCAAGTTATATATAAAATTAAATTGAGTGAGACTAATTGTGCAGGAGGCATTTTTGGATCCATCAATTAATGCAGCAAATCTGGCCACACCATCGGCCAGTTTGTCCCCTTGGGCGCTCTTTGTTCATGCGGCGCTAGTAGTTAAACTTGTTATGATCGGCCTAGTTTGTGCCAGTATTTGGGTATGGGCTGTAATTTTTGATAAATATTTTACCCTCCGCAAGGTTAAACGTCAGGCAGATGAATTCGAGGATTTATTCTGGTCAGGTGGGAGTCTTGATGAATTATATGAAAATATTGGGGTGAAACCAACCCATCCCATGGCTGCAGTGTTTAGTGCGGGTATGGGTGAATGGCGACGATCAGCAAGAATTAATGGAATTGAGATGAGCAGTGAGGGAGTCAAACAGCGAATTGATCGTGCCATGTCAATCACTATTACCCGTGAAATGGAACGCCTGGAAAGATGGGTGACCTTTTTGGCAACAGTAGGGCCGGTGGCGCCTTTTATCGGATTGTTTGGAACCGTGTGGGGTATCATGCATGCTTTTGCTTCCATCGCACAATCCAATAACACAAGTCTGGCAGTGGTTGCCCCCGGTATTTCAGAGGCATTATTCGCGACGGCACTGGGTTTGTTGACAGCCATTCCCGCTGTAGTGGCCTATAATTTTGTTAATAACAAGCTTAATTTATTTGCTGAAAGACTTGAAGGTTTTGCGGCTGAATTTAGTGCGATTCTTTCTCGTCAATCTGAAGCAAAAGAAAATCAGGAATAAAATCAATGGGATTTTCTTTAGAGGGTCGAAACAGACGGGGGCGTGGCAGACGTCCACAGGCAGATATTAACGTTACGCCGATGGTTGATGTCATGTTGGTTCTGTTAATTATTTTCATGGTTGCGGCCCCTATGATGACAAGCGGAATCAATGTTGATTTACCAAAAACTGCCGCGAAACCGGTAAATGCAGATACCAAACCGATTACTGTTACAGTCAGGGAAGATGGATCCGTTTATTTGGGAGACAATGTTGTAGATATGAATCAATTGGTGGAGCAGTTGAAAGTCATGTCTCAGAATGATTCTGAACATCGTATCTTTGTTAAGGGAGATCAGCATATCAATTACGGCAGGGTCATGGAAGTGATGGGACGTGTTACAGCTGGAGGATTTACGCATGTCGCGTTACTTGCACAAATGCCTGATACAACATCCAACCCTTCTTCAAAAACGCCATAATTGAGGATTATGTATTTTGCTGGGCATGTACCGTTCTGAGAGAAAAATTTTCAGATGCTCTTTTTTGGCATCAATCGGAACGCATTTTGGGGTTATCGTTCTGGCGATTCTATTATCATGGTTATTTCATTTTGCGCCTCCACCCCCACCCCCTGAAGAAAAACCGGTAGAGGTTGAATTTACAAGCGATAATGCAGGACAAGAAGTTCCCGCTAAATCGGAGCAAGATTCCCCGAACCCGAATGCGCCTGCATTGGAAAAACTGGATGCTCCACCTGCGCCA
>NZ_JAXOQA010000007.1:0-43608 GCF_047307945.1 Commensalibacter sp. A3DC
CAGATATATTACTCAAACATTACATTTATATATAGCTTTGATTATTGCAGTTTTTGCCGTCACAACATCCACCGCCCGTACTAAAACCATAAGTCTATTGAATTCTTCCTATGATCCAACACGAGAATTCTTTCATCAATATAACCATTTTTTTCAACATTACTGGAAACAGAAAACAGGTCAGGATGTCATAATATACCAATCCCATAGTGGTTCAGGAAAGCAGGCCAGGGCCATTATTGACGGTATGCAAGCCGATATTGCCACACTAGCTCTTGCCGGAGATATTGATGCAATCAATAAATATCACCCCTTGCTGACCAAAAACTGGCAGGACAATTTTCCCAATCATAGTGTTCCTTATACATCAACCATTGTTTTTCTTGTTCGCAAAGGTAATCCCAAGCATATCCATGACTGGAATGATCTTGTCAAACCTGACATTGCTGTAATTACCCCCAATCCAAAAACCTCTGGTGGGGCAAGATGGAATTTTCTCGCTGCATGGCTTTACAGTTATACCAAAAATCATGACCCACAAGAGGCCTATGATTTTGTCAAACAGCTTTATAAAAATGTTCCCATACTTGATGCCGGGGCAAGGAACGCCAGTCTTACATTTACCCAACGCAACATTGGAGATGTACTTATTTCTTGGGAGAATGAGGCCTATATGGCAACCCGTGAATCAGGGGCAGGACAATTTGAGATAATAACCCCATCCACATCTATCCTAACGGAACCCCCCGTTGCACTCATCGATACTGTTATTGACCAAAAAAAAACAAGGGAAGTAGCAAAAGATTATTTACTTATGCTTTACAGCGATGAAGGTCAAAAAATTGCCGCTCAAAATTATTATCGTCCCATTAATCCACGTATAGCATCCCATTACATCATGTTTCGTCCCCTTCATCTTTTAAAGATCAATGATTTCTTCAAAAACTGGGCAGAGATTAACCAAGAGTTTTTCAAAGATCATGCCATTTTTGACCAAATCATTCACAGTATTAATCAATAAAGCCATAAGGAAAAAATTATGTCTTTTTCCCGATATTCAATTCTTCCAGGGTTTTGGCTTAGTTTTGGATACAGTCTTTTCTGGTTGTCCTTTATCGTTTTATTACCATTGGTTGGACTGATTCTTTACAGCACCCATATCAATAGTCATCAGCTTGTCATGATCTTAACCGATCAACGCTTATTAAGCGCATTAAAACTTTCTTTTTACACCTCTTTCTGCGCTTCTTTACTGTCCTCTATCCTGGGCGGTTTTTTAGCCTGGAATTTAATGCGTTACGAATTCAAGGGAAAAAAAATAATTGATTCAATGATTGATCTTCCCCTGGCATTACCTACTGCAATTGCAGGCATTGCATTAACGGACTTATATGCGCCCAACGGTTTATTCGGTACAATTTTACCCTTCAAGGTTGCCTACACACCCCTGGGCATTATTCTTGCCCTCATATTCGTTACAATTCCCTTTGTAATCAGAACCTTGCAACCCGTTATAAAAGAGTTCCCCCCTTCATTACAAGAAGCGGCTTACACACTAGGTGCAACCCGTTTACAAACATTTATATATATCTTTCTCCCCATTTTATTTCCTGCATGGCTTACCGGTTTTTCGCTTTCTGTTGCAAGAAGCTTGGGAGAATATGGCTCCGTTGTGTTCATTGCCGCAAATATTCCTTACAAAACGGAAATTTTACCTATCTTAATCGTATCAAAACTTGACCAGTTTGATTATACGAGTGCAACTGTAATCAGTCTCTTAATGTTGCTGGTTTCTTTTTCTTTATTATTTTTTTTCAACCTGTTCCAAAAACATTTTAAACCTTACCGCCTAATTCTATCCACATCCCAGCTTTCCCCTTTTAATATTTTTCAGAGGAATACATAAATGCCCTTTTATTCCTCCAAACCTTTTGTAAATTGGCAAAAAAACAGCGTTATCTTTATTACTTGGCTCATTTTTTTAATTATTTTTATCGCACCCCTTTCTATCATTCTAATTGAAGGTTTAGGCAAGGGTATTGTCTTTTTCTGGGTCACCTGTACTTCGTCAGAAGCCCTGGCGGCACTAAAATTAACAATAATAGCGACTTCCTGCGCCGTTTTTTTCAATGGAATCTTCGGACTGATGGCCGGATGGTGTTTATGCAAATATGATTTCAAAGGGAAAAATATACTTTTAACCCTCATCGATCTGCCTTTTTCCATTTCCCCTGTGATTGCAGGTTTGATTTATACCTTACTCTATGGATCGCAAGGTATTTTACATACTTTTTTAATGCATTATCACTTACAAATTATTTATGCAATTCCAGGAATTATTCTTGTAACCATTTTTGTGACTTTTCCCTTTATCGCGCGTTCTTTGATCGCCTTAATGCAAACCCAGAGCAATCAAGAAGAGGAAACCGCCCGTTTGTTAGGGGCATCAGGATGGCTAATTTTTAAAAAAATAACATTTCCCAACATCAAATGGGCATTTCTGTATGGTATTGTTATGTGTACCGCCCGTGCCATGGGAGAATTTGGTGCCGTTTCAATTGTTTCAGGCCATATACAAGGCCTGACCAATACCTTACCCCTTCATATCGAGATTTTATATAATGAATATAATGCCGCGGCCGCATTCAGTATTTCCATTCTCCTTCTTATCATGGCCCTATTCATTCTCATTCTAAGATATTGGTGTGAGAAACAACTTAAACCGTCCCCAAAGAAGGGAAATAGTTAAAATGGGTATTCAGATATCTCATCTCAATAAATGGTTCAATCATTATCATGCACTCAATGATATAAACCTCACCATTGAAAAAGGTGAGCTTGTTGCACTCCTAGGACCATCGGGATGTGGAAAAACAAGCCTGTTACGAATTATTGCAGGATTGGAATTGCCCACCTCGGGACACATCTTTTTTGAAAACCAGGATATAAGCAAGGAAGATATTCGTAATCGACATATTGGGTATGTATTCCAGAATTTCGCTTTATTCCCACATATGAAAGTTATTGACAATATTGCGTTTGGTCTACGCATTAAACCAAAAAAAGTACGGCTTTCCCCCAAAGAGATCACGAAAAAAGCTCAATTTCTTCTGGAAATGGTACAACTTGAACATGTGGCCAATCATTATCCACATGAACTCTCCGGCGGACAATGCCAAAGAATTGCCCTGGCACGTACCCTAGCCATAAATCCCAAAATTCTATTACTGGATGAACCTTTTTCCGCTCTTGATACAAAGGTCCGAAGAGAATTACGACGTTGGCTAACCCGGTTTCATCAAGAAATTCAACTGACAACCCTTTTTGTAACGCATGATCAGGAAGAGGCCATGGAAATTGCTGATCGTGTTGTCATCATGAATAGGGGTATCATTGAACAAATTGGCTCCCCGATTGAAATCCTCAATAATCCGGCCAATGATTTTGTCTATAATTTTTTGGGCGATTCGAATAATTTACGTATTGGGGAAAAAAGCTTTAATTTTCGCCCCTATGAAATTGATATACAAATTAACGATATATCCCCTATAGGATACTATCCAGCAGAAGTCATCGATATACGACCCCTTGGTGCTTTAATGAAACTAGTTTTAAAACCTCAACAATGCACCTCTCACATTGAAGCCCAAATTCCAAAAACAATTCCAAAAATTCATAATCTAAAAAAAGGCCAAATTATTTATTTTAAGCCAATTTTAGATTTTGAAATATGAATATATACAAGGAAATTATAAATTTTATATATAAATCAATAAATTACAAATAAAATGTACAATATTTTATAGTTATTAATTGACTTTATTTACTTAAATAATACAAATTATATTGCTTAAATTGAAAATATTCTATATTTTACAGTTAATTAAAGTAATTTGAGGAATAGTTTTATCATGGATCAGCCCCCTATTGCAGATTATCCTGTTTAGTCATTAACACCAGAATTTCTAACCGCATCTTTTTCAAATTCCTAATAACAGAATTATTATATCAACTTAGGTAACAGTTTACGATGACACCACTTGAATTCTATTCCAAACATCCAAGCGAGCAATATGAACAGAAGCTCGAACAAACAAGATCATTCCTGCAAAAAATAAATCGGGATTATTCACCATTGGTTCAGGCAACCAGTTTAGGGGTGGAGGATATGGTAATCACAGATCTTATCCATCAGCTTGATTTACCCATTCAGGTTTCCATGCTGGATACACTAAAACTGCATCCTCAAACGCTAGCCTTAAAAAGACAAGTTGAAATTCATTATAGTATAAAAATAAAAAGCTACTATCCAAACAAAAGAACAGTCCAGAATTATGTTCAAAAAAATGGTGAAAAAGCGATTTATCGATCAACTGAGCTTCGTAAAGAATGTTGTCAAATCAGAAAACTGGTCCCCCTGACCGACCTTTTACGGAACTATAAAGGTTGGATTACAGGATTACGCAAGGAACAATCAAATTTCCGAGCCAATCTTCAAGCAGTTGAACCTGAAAACAAAGGGAATGATCAACCTGAAGTAAAGCTTAACCCTTTACTTGACTGGACAAATGGAGATGTATGGCACTACGTTAAAACATATCGCGTTCCCTACAATACGCTTCATGATCATTTTTTTGTCAGTATTGGCTGTGAACCATGCACTCGCGCCATCACTCTTGGTGAAGATTTCAGAGCTGGACGCTGGTGGTGGGAACATGATGAAGCGAAAGAATGTGGTCTTCATGTGAGTGCACCCATTTCTCTCAACTCTCATCAGTCTTAACATATTTTAATTATGGTCATTTTATCATGAATTTTCTCATATCATCCTCGAACCCTGCCTTAAATGATCTGGAAGAAGAGGCCATATTCATTATGCGTGAAGTGGCTGGTTCCTTCGAAAAACCAGCCCTGTTATTTTCTGGCGGCAAGGATTCATGTATTTTATTAAGGCTGGCTGAAAAAGCCTTTGGGCAGGGACGCTTCCCCTTTCCGCTTCTTATGATCGATACAGGACATAATTTTCCAGAAGTCATCCAGTTTCGTGATCAGAGAGCAAAAGAATTAAAGGCAAATTTAATTATTCGATCAGTAGAAGAATCAATGAAACGAGGTACGGTGAGGCTATCTCATCCTTTGGAAAGCCGTAATCCCCATCAATCAGTAACATTGTTGGAGGCTATAGAGGAATTTGGTTTTGATGCATTAATTGGAGGGGCCCGCCGTGACGAAGAAAAGGCCCGTGCCAAGGAAAGAATTTTTTCACACCGGGATTCTTTTGGCCAATGGCAACCCAAAGATCAACGGCCAGAATTATGGAACATATTCAATACCAGAATTCATCCGGGTGAAAATTTCCGTGTTTTTCCAATCTCTAACTGGACGGAATATGATGTATGGCGTTATATCGAACAGGAAAATATTCCATTACCCAGCCTTTACTACGCTCATCAACGGCAAGTCATTCCCCGCAAAGGGTTGCTTGTTCCTGTAACAGAGGTGACACAGCCTAAACAAGATGAAGAAATTCTTACCAAAACTGTCCGCTTTCGCACGGTCGGTGACATGACCTGTACTTGCCCTATTGAAAGCAATGCAAAAACAGCACGCGATATTGTCAGGGAAACAGCTACCGTCACGATCAGTGAACGTGGTGCAACCCGTATGGATGACCAGACCTCAGAAGCCTCAATGGAAAAACGTAAACTGGAAGGTTATTTCTGATCTCTCTATCCCCGTTTTTATTTCTTAAGGAATGCATCATGATATCTTCTCCCGTAAATTCAACCTCTCATTCACATCATACATTAAAATTCCTGACCGCCGGAAACGTTGACGATGGCAAAAGCACATTAATCGGCCGTTTATTACTCGATAGCAAGGCAATTCTTGCCGATCAACTATCTGGTATACAACAACAGTTTTCGACAGACCGTTCCTATGATCTCGCCCGGCTTACAGATGGATTACAAGCTGAACGAGAACAAGGTATTACAATCGATGTGGCATACCGTTATTTTACCACACCAACTCGTAAATTCATTATCGCGGACGCACCAGGTCATGAACAATACACAAGAAACATGGTAACCGCCGCCAGCAATAGTGACGCTGCCGTCATTTTGGTCGATGCGACAAAATTAAACTGGGAGATGGAAAATGTTGACTTATTGCCTCAAACCCGTCGACACACATTACTTGCCAACCTATTAAAAGTCCCTTCGCTGCTTTTCGCCATCAATAAACTTGATGCTGTCAAAAATCCCGATATTGCCTTTGTGCATATTAAAAAAGCACTGAAAAAATTCACTCAGGAAGCAAATATACCTGTTACGCACATCATACCCATTTCAGCATTAAAAGGTTATAATATCATCTCCACTATAGCTGATAACGAAAGATATCGCTTATGTGAAAATGTCTATCACGGTCCCTGTCTTTTAGACGCCTTGACCGAACTTCCCTCCCAACAACATATTGTCAAATGTCCTTTATATTTCCCTGTCCAATATGTACAAAAACTATCTGAAACCCAATCCAGCCCCACCCAACATGGTCAAAGAATTTTTTGGGGGAAAATAGCGGCAGGAACTGTCAAGCCAGAAAATGAAATTATTGTGCAACCTTCTGGACTAAAAGCAAAAATTGCTAAGATTTTTGCCGATGCACTACAAAACGAAATACCCTGTGCTGAAGCGGGTAAATCCGTTGGATTAATTCTTGACCGGGAAATAGACATTTCCCGAGGGGACTGGATAACCTCTCCTTCCATATCTCCATTACAAAAAGAGGTCCAAGCCACCCTGGCATGGTTGGATGACGAACCTTTGATTATTGGAAGACTTTATTGGTTGAAACATGGTCACCGCTGGATCAAGGCGAAAATCTCATCGATTCATAATCATCTAAATATACATAATCTGGAAAAAGAACCTGCCAAGGATTTACAGAAAAACAGTATTGGACAAGTTTCCCTAACCTTGCAACAGCCAATTCCGGTTTTACCCTATAACCAGGCAAAAGATGTGGGTGCAGCCATTTTGGTAGATACGGCCACCAATCGGACTGCTGGAGCTGTTCTCCTCCAAGGCTAGCCGGCAAGCTGTTATTGCACTATCACCCATAAGATATAGAGACTTTTATTTTTTAATAAAATTATCAACCTGGCTTGGCAAATAAACCGGTATTTTTTCCTTTCCCTCAATCGATAACCATGTGGAGGTTGAAATATCTCCACCTGATGGCAAAAACTGATCCGGACTAAAAATCCAGCTCAGTATATCCTGCACCACAATGTTTCTATTTCTACCACGCAACAATAAATGATATCCTCCAGGAATATAATCCTTTCTTACCCAAGAAGGAAATTGTCGCCAGACCTTTTTCATTGAAGAATCAGGGATGAGCTGATCCATATCACCATACATTACAAGGATTGGAGAATGAATATAAGGAGCCGCCTTTGCAGCCTTGCTCATCAAATTGACCAACCCATACAATGCCTTTACACGGGCTTTGTGCAATGATAACGGATCAAAATACAAACGTAACAGGGATTCATCATTATCACTTGCCCTGATGGTTACCGGGGCGCTTTTTCCACTTAACCGCCAATTCGGGGCGATCGTATTGATCATGCGCAAGATAACATCGGCAACCAGTCCCAGCTGTTTATGACCCCACACGGCTGGGGCCAGTAAAATATAACCATCGACTTTTGGAACATTGGGACGTGAGGCCAAACACATGGCGACAGCCCCCCCCATACTCTCTCCCATCACATACAAGGGTGTATCGGGATATCGAGTTTTTAAAAATGATATTTCCTCAATAATATCGTCAATCATCCGACGGCTACCCGCCCAATTCCCTCTTAACGGTGCTTGTCCAAATCCTCTCTGATCCGGGGAATATAAAGTTACACCTGACTTAACAAAATGATCTGCTGAATCTTCCCACGCATCGCGACTATCATTAAATCCATGTAAAGCCAGGATAATTGCCTTTTGTTGTATTGCCCGCCATATACGCACGGGAATACGGGCATGATCCGACATTTCCCACCACAAATCAGGAGGAATCAGCTTTTTATAACGTGCATAGGGATCAGAACCGATAGAGGATGTATTCAAAACAGAACTATTCACTTTAACTTCTGCATAGGCTATATTACAATGTTGGGTCAGGAAATAAATTCCGATCAGAAAAAAATAGCAAGCTTTATGTAAATAGACAGAACTTAAACGGTTTAAGAAAAACATATTTGTCCAAGATAAATTTTATTTTTATAAATGACAAGTTCTGAACCACTTAACAAGGGTATATTCATGAATTTAGAAAAAGATTCTACAACAACCTTACCGACGAAACCTATTGAAACCATTTATACGTCCTCCCAAACCGTTGCTTGTGAGGGTAATCATACACTGTTCGGTCATCCACGGGTTTTTCTAAAACTAAAAAACGGACAGGCAACCTGTCCTTATTGCTCAAAATCATTTGTCTATAAACCATCTGAATCAAATTAACATCTTTCATGACTTCATCTTCTGCATCAAATCAAAAACACTTAATCCTCATTGATGGATCCGGGTTTATTTTTCGCGCTTTTCATGCCATTCCCTTAATGACTGATCCATCAGGAACACCTGTCAACGCGGTTTATGGTTTTACTAACATGATGATAAAACTAATCCGTGATCGTGTGGCCAGTCATATGGCTGTAATTTTTGATGCAGGAAGAAAAACCTTCAGGAATGAAATTTATCCAGCTTATAAAGCACATAGACCCCCTCCTCCTGAAGAGCTTGTTCCCCAGTTTTCACTTGTTCGGGAAGCCTCTGAAATTCTGGGATTACCAACAATTGAAATGGCAGGATGGGAAGCTGATGATCTTATTGCAAGTTACGCAAAAGCAATCGTGGCAGATGGGGGCAAATGTACAATTATTTCTTCCGATAAGGATCTGATGCAATTAATCAACGAACATATTCAAATGCAGGATCCCATCAAGGAAAAAATCATCAAGATTGAAGAGGTACAAGCTAAATTTGGTGTGTCCCCAACAGATATGATTTCCTTACAAGCATTGATGGGAGACCCGGTAGATAATGTCCCTGGAGTTCCTGGCATAGGTCCCAAAACGGCAGCCGCTTTAATTCATGAATATGGACAGTTGGAGGATATCCTTGCTGCCATTCCTACGATGAAGCCCTCCAAACGGCGCGATAATCTTGAAACCAACAAGGAAAATGCACGAATTTCATACCAACTTGTTCAGCTAAAAGATGATATTCCTCTACCCACCCCGATTGATCAGTTAAATTGTTGCAAGGCTGATCCTGAAAAAGTTACCGCATGGCTTCAAAAACATGGATTCCGCTCCATATTAAATCGCTGGACAAAAAATTCTCATAATACAGGCGACATTCCTCATACATCTCGCAGACAGGAAACACAGACCGGTCCCGAACCAAACAAAGCGGTTCTTGCCGCCCCGTATCATCAGTATGAGACCATTCTCAATAACACGCAATTACAGGAATGGATTCACCGAATTCAAACAACCCATTTTTGTGCCGTGGATACTGAAACCGACAACCTTAATGCATTACAGGCAAATCTAATCGGGATTTCCATAGCTGTAGCCCCGGGTAAAGCCTGTTATATTCCCATCAATCATCAAATAGATGGAGAATTATTAAAACCAGAACAAATTTCATTAAAAAATGTCATTCAGTATCTTGGCCCCATTCTGACAGATCCTTCCATCCTCAAGATTTTTCATAATGCTAAGTATGATTTTCTTGTCTTGGAACATAACGGGTTTCCGCAACCTGCCCCCTATGATGACACAATGATTATTTCTTACAACCTGGCGGCGGGAGAGCACAGACATGGAATGGATGAGCTGGCAAAACGCTATTTGAATCATCAAACAATATCTTATGATGCATTAACCGGAACCGGTCGTAAACGTATCCCTTTTGCGCAAGTTTCAATTGAAGAGGCAACAACCTATGCAGGTGAAGATGCAGATGTCACTTTGCGTTTATGGGAAATATTGCGACCTCAATTAAGAACCGCACATGTTCTAGGTCTTTATGAAGAAATAGAACGCCCCCTAATTCCAATCCTGACCAGGATGGAACAGAATGGAATTATGATTGACGCTTCCCTTCTTCAAAAGCTTTCTACTACTTTCACCGAAAAAATGTCAGAAAAAGAAAAAGAAATCTATCATGTTTCCGGTGAAGAATTCAATTTGGCCTCACCAAAACAGCTTGGGGAGATCCTTTTTGACCAGATGAAGTTGCCTGGTGGAAAACGTATGAAATCTGGTACATGGGGAACAGATGTCAAGGTATTACAGGAACTTAGCGATCAGGGTTACGAGATTGCTGAAAAACTGCTGGCTTGGCGACAATTGGCGAAACTTAAATCCACCTATACGGATGCCTTGGTTAAGGAAATAAACCCGGAAACAAAACGTGTACATACCAGCTTTAATATGGTTGGAACCGTTACGGGACGTTTGTCTTCCAATGATCCCAATTTACAAAATATACCTATTCGAACAGAAGAGGGTGGAAAAATCAGGGAAGCATTTATTGCCAAGCCTGGCCATGTTCTTGTTTCCGCAGATTATTCACAAATAGAATTGAGGCTTCTTGCACATGTTGCAAATATTCCCCAATTAAAAGAATCCTTTATTCATAATGAGGATATTCATGCCCGTACTGCCTCAGAGGTCTTTGACGTTCCAATCAATGAAATGCAACCTTTGCTGCGTCGACAGGCCAAAGCCATCAATTTTGGTATTATTTATGGAATTAGTGCCTTTGGGTTAGCCAAACAACTGAATGTTTCATCATCTGATGCCAAACAATATATTGAGACCTATTTTAAACGTTACCCTGAAATAAGGGCATATATGCAAAATACCCAGGAAGAGGCAAAGGAAAAGGGATTTGTTCTAACACCTTTTGGCAGAAAATGCTGGATTGCTGGAATTAAAAATAGCAAAGGTCCACAAAAGGCTTATGCCGAACGCCAAGCCATAAATGCTCCTATTCAGGGGGGCGCCGCCGACATTATAAAATGCGCAATGCGGGATATGGACAAAATCATCACAGAAAAAAAACTCCCCGTAAGCATGTTATTACAAGTTCATGACGAGTTGCTTTTTGAAGTGCGAACAGATTATGCTGAAACATTCGTTAATCTTGTAAAGCAAACAATGGAAAACACTGTTAATCTTTCCATTCCCCTTGTTGTTGAGGCTGGAATAGGTAAAAACTGGGCAGAAGCACATTAAACCATGCCACAGAATCAAAAAAAATCTATTTGGATTATTTCATTCCTATTTATCGCTTTCATTATTGGCATGATGTTCCTCGGGATTAAATTCACTGCCAATCATACAGCCGTTGCGCCTGAAAATTCCAATGTAATCGGAGGGGGTTTTCAACTTATCAGCCCTGCAGGAAGTATCGTCAATGACGGAATATTCAGAGGGAAATGGATGTTGATGTATTTCGGTGCAACACGTTGCCCGCATAATCAATGTCGTAAGGATCTTATAAAAATGGGTGAGATCATTAACCATTTAGAGAATAAAGCATCTCAACTTGTTCCAATTTTCATATCCTTTGATTCTAACTATGATACACCCAGCCGTCTGATGTTAAGTATGAAGGCCTATAATGATAAAATTATAGCCCTGACCGGTGGTGAACTGGCGCTTCGTGATATTTCAATTCTTTATCATGTTTCCATCAAAAAAGCGCCAATCAATAGTGATATAAGTCTTGTTGAACCTTATGATCAGTTCATTCTCATGGATCCAGAGGGAAAATATAGAACCTCCATTCAAACAGGAACAGAAACGCATCAGATTGTAGAGACCCTTGAATCAATAATCCATTAAATATAGTTTATACAAACTGTCCTCATTTCAAAAAGCGTGAAACTGCATAAATTCTTGATATGATTATTCACATATATTTACTTTAAATATCTATAATGAAATAACAAATGATCACGAATAAAACTTGAAACAAAAAAATAGCTGTGGTCATAACCTTTCTGCCATCGCAATTGAAACGGCCAATTCTTTTTGAGGGCAACAGTTTCCAAAATTTCTGGTTGTAACTGTTTTAATAAAAATTCATCCGTTGTTCCCTGATCAATCAATATAGGAAAGGGTTGATCAATATAATGCTCCATTAGAAAACAGCTATCATAGACTTGCCAAGTTTCCTTGCTATCTCCAAGATAATGACAAAATGCCTTACGCCCAAACGGCACCTGCATTGGATTAACAATTGGTGCAAAAGCCGAAACCGAACAAAATCGACCAGGATGTTTTAGGGCAAACATCAAAGCACCATGACCACCCATTGAATGTCCAGCAATAGATTGCTTGCCATTCGATTTAAATTGTCGCTTGATCAATTTGGGAAGCTCAATGGAAATATAATCAAACATTTGATAATTTTGTTTCCAGGGTTCTTGTGTCGCATTAACATAAAAACTCGCTCCCTGTCCCAGATCATAAGAAGGCGCGTCAGGAATTATATCACCTCGGGGACTTGTATCAGGGACAACCAGTATAATTCCCAATTCTGCAGCATATTTTTGCGCCCCTGCCTTAGTCACAAAATTCTGGTCATTACAAGTTAAACCGGAAAGCCAGTATAATATAGGTAAAGTTGTATTCCTGTAATCAAGTGGCAAGTAAACTGAATAACTCATTTCGCAGCCCAGTGTGACTGACCAGTGTCTAAACCGTTTTTGCTGTCCACCAAAAGATTGATGAGTTTCCAATTCAACATATTTCATAATATTTCCTGTCAAACCTATCTGAAACTAGTAATGTAAAACAGTTCGAATAGCCTTTCCCTGATGCAATAAATCAAAAGCCCTATTAATCTCATCAAATGCCAAGTCTTGTGTTATAAAATCCTCCAAAACAAATTTGCCTTGCAGATAATCATTTACAATAACAGGCAATTGTGAACGCCCCTTAACCCCACCAAATGCGGATCCTCGCCATACGCGGCCGGTCACCAACTGAAAAGGACGGGTGGAAATTTCCTCACCTGCCCCGGCAACACCAATGATAACAGATTCTCCCCAACCTTTGTGACAACATTCAAGAGCAGAACGCATTACCTGAACGTTTCCTATACATTCAAATGAAAAATCTACTCCACCTTTTGTTTTTTCAATTACAACTTCCTGTATTGAGGCGGAATAATCTTTAGGATTTATAAAATCGGTAGCACCTAACTTCCTAGCCAATTTAAATTTTTCTGAATCAATATCAATTGCGACAATGCGACCTGCACCCGCCATATGGGCTCCCATAATGACCGACAAGCCAATCGCACCCAACCCAAAAACTGCAACACTATCACCTTTTTGTACTTTTGCCGTATTTTTTACAGCTCCCATACCAGTTGTGATTCCACAACCCAATAAACATACTTTTTCCAAAGGTGCCTGTTTACTGATCTTTGCTACGGAAATCTCCGGAACAACCGTATATTCGGAAAATGTAGATGTTCCCATATAATGATAGATAGGTTCGCCGTCTTTAAAAAAACGGTTCGTACCATCAGGCATCAACCCTTGACCTTGAGTGACACGAATAGCCTGACAGAGATTGGTTTTACCAGAACGACAATATTCACATGTTCCACATTCCGGAGTATATAAGGGTATAACATGATCACCAACAGAAACACTTGTTACCCCTTCACCAACAGCCTGTATAATTCCCGCCCCTTCATGACCCAATATTGCAGGAAATATACCTTCAGGATCTTTTCCTGAAAGCGTGTATGCATCTGTATGACATACGCTGGTTGCAATTATCTTTATTAAAACTTCCCCTTTTTGTGGCGGCATTAAATCAACTGTCTCAATTGAAAGGGGCTGATTGGCTCTCCATGCAACAGCAGCCTTCGTTTTTATCATCTCCATCTATGATCACTCTTCTGATACAAAAATTAATTTATTCAATTAAATATTAAAACCCAGAATTTTATAAACCAAACAAACAGTTTCAAAGTAAAGATTATATCTATAAAATTGAATTTCATGACTCAATTTAGGTTAAAATTTATTATAGTCTTCTGGTTCCAACAGTTTGAAAATAATCAATCCATAAACCCCAAACAGGCATTGATAGAATTTTCTTTCTTTATATATTCTTACTTCAGATAATCTTCCCGAAAAAATATTTGTAATTTAAACCTGTTTCAATTTTAAAAATAAAATGGCAATAATCAAATAAACTATATAATATAAAAACATATATATCGGCTGAACCGATCATAAATATTATTCAATTATACATGAATACTACTTATATATTTTTAGTTGTGTCTTAACTCAAAATGAACCGTGGTTGTTGTCTGAACAAGCGTATCATTATCTTTCAGTGCACTGCATTTTATTTGTTGGACTGCCTCGATTGCAGCCCGATCCAAATCAACAAAACCACTTGTCTCAACAATTTTTACCTGACCAACCTGTCCATTTGACAAAATTTGCAATGCAACCTTTGCAACACCCTGTTCATGTCTTCTACGGGCAGCCAAGGGATAAGTGCTTTTTGGTGATGAGCAGCGTTGCAATGGAAAATTGTGGCTAACTAAAGGTATTGATGATTTGGCTTTTTGTTCCATTCCCCTATCCTGCCTTTTCTGCTGTCCCATTGCTGATTGAGCAGCCATTTTATTTTTGGAAATGTTGCGATTACTCGATTGATCCTGAATGGTTGGCACTGAAATTTTTTGCAATGCGTTCATGGCCGGCAAAGCATTGACAGGACTTCTGGCCACGGGGATGGTTACTGCCTTCAGATCATCCGTTTTATTTTCTGCAATTGCATCCAATGAGGAAAGAGATTTCATCCCTTCTTGAAATTGAACCACAACCATTGAAGAGAGTGGGAAAACTTCTTTCTTTACATGTAAACAAAAAAACATTAGCAGGAAAACAATTATATTAAATAGAACAGCAACCGTACAGGCAAGCTCTATCCCTACTGAATTGACATGTTCAGAAAAAACCAACGTCCTTTTTGGAAATGATGATAAAATCGTTTTCTGATTCAGAGAAGGACAGATAGGTTCCTGTTTCATAATCCTTGATGCCATATTTGCTCAAATATATTAGAGGTAAAGAGCCTTTATTCTATTCTATCTATAAAACAAAACATTCGAATACTAAAAAGAAATTTGACTTTGTCCATAATTTTAATCAAATAAATAATGATGATCTTCAATACTTGACCAAGGCATTAATGATTTTATCCTCTACAACAAATATATGGGTAAAAAAAAATAAAGATTCTTATCCTGTATCTTTATATTCTGTTATTATTGTCCTGTTTCTGTTTATAAGTCATTTAATTCTTTTACCTTTTACATTTACCTCGCTTTGGCATTGTCCAATGATGCAAAATCAGCATGCATCCATGTCAATGACGATGTGTGACACTGCCACTTTCTCCCACTCTAAGATAAGCAAGAAAACGGATCAACACTCCCAACACAATCAACAACATCATGGAATCTTTGTTTGTCCCCTCTGTAATGGATTGGCTGTTCCAAGCCCCTTGTTAAATTTATTACTTATCTTTCCCCAATTGACAATTATTCATCTTTTTTTGAAGCGCAAGGTTTATCAGGCTCAACCTCCCCCGATATTACCCTTGAATACGCAGCTACCCCGTGCACCACCCCTTTATTAACACTGATAGTTCTAATGGTCATACAGATATTATGACCAAATTATTCCTTTGTCATTATTATATCAGGTTAATCTATGTCTTATCGATGGCATTGTACATGTAAATTTTACCTTTTTTTATTATTATGTTCTCTTTACCCCTATAATGGAAAAGCACAAAAAAACATTACACAAAATAAAACCTCTCTTTCAAGAACCAATACCACTGCACCAGTTCCAGAAATACATATTGAATCAGAAGACATCCCAGACTTTTCCACAAATCCACCCAATTCAATTTTTTTAAAAAAGGATAAATTAAAGGATATTGTGAATAACAGTCCAAACCCAATGGATCTTTTCAAAAATCAAATGGGTATCAGCCAATATGGTGCGGGTCGTATTGCCTCTTTACCCGTAATTAACGGAATGGCGGATGATCGGGTGGCCACGTTCATTGATGGTATGCGTATCAATGGGGATTGTCCAAACCATATGAATCCTGCCATTTCCTATCTTAATCCCCATGATGTCGCAACAGCCAAAATCATGGCCGGTATCACACCCGTAAGTATGGGAGGGGACAGCCTGGCCGGATCAATTGATATCCAACGAAAAGATCCTCTTTTTGCAGAAAAAAACAAAAAAATTCTCATCAAAGGAGAAGTCTCAAGCTTTTATCATAGTAATGGTTCAGGCGTAGGAACGGCAGGAAACATTACTGTTGCCAATAAACATTTAAGTCTCCGCTATAACGGGTCATGGTCTCAATCCCGCAATTATCATGCAGGCAGCGGAGGTGGAAAAGTGTATTCTTCTGCTTATAAAACATTCAATCATGATGTGACCCTAGGTTATAAAAAGGATAACCATTTATTCTCTTTGACCTATGGACAATCTGACACACCCTATGAAGGTTTTCCCAATCAATATATGGATATGACCAATAATCGCTCCATTTTTGTCAATGGAAAATATAAGGGTGACTTCGATTGGGGAACAATTGAAGCAAGAGGCTATTGGCAACGTGTCACCCATGCCATGAATATGCTCAGCAATAAAGGCGGCCATTCCGCCACGAAAGGAATGCCCATGAACATTGATGGTCGTACAGCTGGATATAATGTTAAGGCAACGGTATTCATAGATAATCATAACACGTTACGGATTGGCAGCTCTTTCGATCATTCAGGTTTAAATGACTGGTGGCCCCCCCTACAAAAAAACATGATGATGGGACCTCATACCTATCACAATATCAATAATGGCCATCGGGATCGATTGGGAAATTTTGCTGAATGGGAAGCCCAATGGACCCCAAAAGTCACAACCATTCTCGGTTTTCGAAATGATCTGGTCATGATGAATACAGGGAGAATATCTGGATACCAGGGCATCAATGGAATGAATGCCGAGGAACGGAAAGCCATTCATAATTTCAATACTGCAAACCGTGGCCATACCGATACCAATTTTGATGTTACAGCCATGGCACGATGGACAGTCAATAAATCCTTTACCTGGGAAGGTGGGTATGCCCGGAAAAGCCGTTCTCCAAATTTATATGAACGTTATACATGGGGCACATCTCCAATGGCCATGCGCATGATTGGCTGGTTTGGTGATGGAAATGGTTATATCGGCAATCTCAACCTCAAACCGGAAGTAGGCAATACCGTCAGCACAACCTTTGACTTTCACGATCCACACCAGGATATATGGGAGGTCAAGGTTCAACCCTTCTATACCTATATTCACCATTACATCAACGTTAATTACCTTGGGAGTATGCGAACACGTCAAAATACAACTGTCTCAAAATTGCAGTTTGACAATCATAACGCCCAAATCTATGGAATTAACACAGCTGAATCCTATAAATTATGGAACAATAAGAAATATGGTCAAGGCATATTGAAAGGAAATATCAACTGGGTTATGGGTCAAGATCGAACCAATCACAACAGCCTTTATCACATGATGCCATTAAATGGAACGTTAAGCCTTAATGAATATTTTGGTCCATGGGCTGGCAGGATCGAGGCAAATTTCGTCAATACAAAAAGTCAGATTGACCCTATGCGTCGTGAACCGAAAACACCTGGGTATGTTTTGTTCAATATCGGGGGGAGTTATACATGGCGTATGCTTCGCCTGGACGCAAGCATAGAAAATATTGCCAACAAAAAATATTATCTTCCTTTGGGGGGAATGTCCTTAGGGGATTTAATCACAACAAACGAATTGCGTGCCCTGCCTGGTCTGGGTCGTTCTTTTAATATCGCCCTGACTGCCAGCTTTTAACTAAAGTTGCTGTAATTTCATTAGTGTATCTCGAATAACCGTTTCAAGCGGATGGGACATGTCAATTTCTATATGAGGTTCATCCACCTGGAGCGGTTCAAAGCTTTTCAGCTGTGTATCCAGTAAACTTGCGGGCATAAAATGCCCTTCACGTTTTTCAATACGATGAAGGAGAACATCATATGGAACTTTTAAATTTACAAAATAGAAAGGTTTCCCAATGCCCTTGCGCAAAAAATCACGATAGGATCTTTTTAGGGCAGAACATGTTAACACCCCTTTCCCACCATGTTCTTCCGCACATGCCTCCAACCATGCATGACATTTTTCCAGCCATGGCCAACGATCGCTATCTGTTAGGGGTTTGCCTTCTGACATTTTCTGGATATTATGTTGTGAATGAAAAGAGTCCCCTTCCTGAAAAGGCCAGTCAAGATACTGATCCAAACCTTTTGCCAATGTCGTTTTTCCACATCCCGAAACACCCATTATCACCAATAAACAAGGCCTAATCTGTACATTATCATTCGTGGACAAAGACATTGATGTGTTCCTTTACTTATATAAATGCTGAATCCCGTTATAGCCCGCGACTAAAGCTTCATCCGTACAATTAATAAATAAACCGCTTTCGATAACCCCAGCAATCGAAATGATATCTTTCTCTAGTCGCACAGGATCGTCAATAATTCCAAAATCACAATCGAGAATCATGTTCCCACCATCCGTCAGGAAAAAATCAGGATGATCATTCTTGACCCGAACTTTTATTGATGCTCCAATTTTTTCCAAATGTTTCATTGTGGCTTCCCAACCGAAAGGGGTAACCTCAACTGGAACAGGTGTATGCTCACCAAGCTTATCGACTAATTTACGTTCATCAACGACTATAACAAATTTTTTGGCTGCATAGCGAACAATTTTTTCTCGTAATAAAGCGCCACCCAACCCCTTAATTAACTGTAATCCTTGATGCGTAACCTCATCTGCCCCATCAATGGCAATATCCAATTCTGGACATTCCCCCAATGTTGTCAGTTCAATTCCGTAAGATTCGGCCAGCTTGGCCGACGCAATCGAGGAAGGCACACCTTCAAAACGCAAACCTTCCTCTTGCCACCGCTTGCCTAAAGATCGGATAACACATGCCGCGGTACTCCCACTTCCCAATCCAACTTTCATCCCTTGCGAAACTAATGAAGCCCCTATTTTTCCAAGCTGCTCTTTATATTTAACGATTTGTTGTGCATCCATCTCTATCTAGTATTCTTTCGTTATCCAATTACCGACCGCTTTTATTCACCACCGGCCGCTTTATCCAAAATCCAGTGAACCTCTCCTTCCGTTTCAATTTTTGAAGAAGGATATATTGCATTCTCTTCCCTTACCTCACGGAAAATCTTAACCTTGTTTTCTCCACTCACTACAAATATAACCAAACGGCTGGAAGCAATTGCTGGATAGGTCAATGTCATTCTTCTATGAGGGGCGTCTTTTGGTTGACACCAAGAAACCCACTTCTGTTTTTCCTCCAAAACAGCTGTATCAGGAAAAAGTGAAGCCGTATGACCATCTGTTCCCAGTCCCAATAAAACGATATCAAATAAGGGTTCCCCATTCTTCAATACCCTTGATCCATATTCGTGCTGTAAATTTTCTTCATATAATCGCGCAGCTTTTTCCACATCTTCTAAAACAGGCATCGGATGAACATTCCTAAATGGAATATTCACATGATTAAGCAAAGCCTCGGTAACCATACGAAAATTGCTGGCTTCATCCGTATAGGGCACCATTCTTTCATCACCGAAAAACAGATGCAACCGTTCCCAAGGCAATCGATGACTGTAAGTTTCTCCCCCTAATAATTCATATAATTTTTTAGGTGTGGATCCTCCTGATAACGCTATCCTGAAAACCGCATCCTTTTTTTCCTCAATCTGGTGCAAAATGATATCAGCCAGGTAATTAGCCTGTGCATTTGCATCGGGTAAGACAAGAACATATCCGGTTTTCGCATTATGCCCTTTTTCCATATTGTCTGTCATAGATAACTCGTTCTTTATAATTTTTATGTACCCCTTCCCGGGATTCAACAATTCAGGTTACAAAATTAATCCATTATTTCACAACTTAAAATATTTTCATTTAAATTAAAGTAAAAATTGATTAACAGCATAAGCCCATCCATTTTCCTCATTCGTACGTGCAATATGATGAGCATATTGTTTTACCCTTTGACTTGATTGTCCCATAACAATCGGCATTCCTGCAATTTTCAGCATCGGAATATCATTATCCATATCCCCTATACAGGCCGTTTTACTTAACGGAATTTTAAGTAATTCCGCTATTTTCTGAGCTGCAAATCCTTTATTTGCCTTTAAATGAGAGATATCCAGATAATTTTTTGAAGAATGAACTGCGGAAACTTCCCGGCCATGACGTCGTTTTATCTGTTGTGCTAGATTATCAAGTAAAACAGTATCCTGGGAAATACCCATGATTTTTATTGTATCCGTTACATGATCTTGAATGTTTTGAATAATTTTCGGCTGCAATTGCAAGGCTTTTTGTTCATGCTCCACAAAGGCGCTTTCAGTAGTAAATACAAACCATTCAAGACTACTATAAAGCCATATTTCAATTTTATGCTTCTGGAGCATATTGCATATATCGAGAATCAGGACAGGATTCATGCAAATTCTGGAAAAGATATTTCCTTTTACATCAAGAATTTCTCCGCCATTCAATGCGGCAAAAGGCAACTCTATTTTCAATTGCTCCAAATACAAACGCATACCCAAGGCAGGCCTGCTACTTACCAGGGACAATCCAATCCCTGCCTGTTTCATTTTATGAACAGCATGAATGGTTTCATTTGTGACAATTTTATTGTTTGGTATCAATGTTCCATCAATATCCGAAATTAACAACCGAATTGCTGGAGTTGTTTTATTCAAGATTGACACTTTCCAACTGTATTAAAATGTTTTAAAACCATCCAAAAAGCCATTTTTGATTTTCTAATAATCAATTGGAAAAATATTATATTCACAAATTGATAAAAATATGACGATATATAATTGTCAAAATATAAAAACACCCCTTGACCGCAATCGTCAAGGAGTGTCATCAATCACATATTTTAATTTAGTCTCAATGTTTTAATCCCAATACAACAGGATTGACTTCATCCGTTTCAATTGATGCCAGGGCCTCATATTGTTTATAACGACGGTCAATTGCCTTTTGTGCATTTTCCATAATTTCCTCGGCATCATTCGGACGTATCCGTTTTAGATTCCGATATCTGATTTCATTACCCGCATATTCTTTTAAAGCAATACGTGGTCTGGCTGAATCCAGTTGGAAAGGATTTTTACCAATTTTCCGCATCATAGGATCAAAACGGAATAATGGCCAATAACCGGATGCTGTCGCCAATTTTTGTTGGGTCAATCCATGGCGCATATCTATTCCCTGTCCAATGCAGTGGCTGTAGGCAATGATCAACGATGGCCCATCATAAGCTTCGGCCTGGCGAAATGCTTTTAGGGTATGTTGCGGATTGGAACCCAGGGCAACCTGGGCAACATAGACATTATCATATGTCATGGCCATTAACGCCAAATCTTTACGAATTGTTTCTTTTCCCTTTGATGCAAATTTGGCAATTGATCCGAACGGTGTCGCCTTTGAGGCCTGACCTCCTGTATTGGAATACATCTCTGTATCCAGCACGAGGATATTGACATTTTCACCTGACGCTAAAACATGATCCAAACCACCATAACCAATGTCATAGGCCCAACCATCTCCACCAACAATCCAGATACTGCGACGGATAAAGTAATCAGCCAATGCCAATAAACGTTTTGCATCATCACTGTTAAGCCGAGCTAAACGTGTCTTCAGCATTTTTACCCGTGAACGTTGGGCCTGAATTTCAGATTCTTCTTTCTGTGATGAATTCAAAATCGCATCAGCCAGATCCGTACCGACCTCTTCCCTCAATCGCTTCAATAAATGACCGGCCACTTCTAGCTGTTTGTCAACAGCAATCCTAAAACCCAATCCAAATTCGGCATTATCTTCAAACAAAGAATTGGACCAGGCTGGGCCCTGTCCTTCTCCATTTACAGACCAGGGCGTTACAGGCAGATTGCCACCATAGATTGATGAACAACCAGTCGCGTTGGCAACTTGCAAGCGATCTCCAAACAACTGGGTCAATAATTTCAGGTAAGGCGTTTCCCCACATCCGGCACAGGCACCAGAAAACTGAAATAAAGGTTCCAGAAACTGCACACCCCGTACATTCGAAAAATTAACTTTGCTACGATCATCAACCGGTAAAGTTTCAAAAAACAAAATATTCCTTTTTTCTCTTTCAAGCAGGGATTCCTTTGCTGTCATATTGATTGCCCTGGTTTCGGGCTCAATAGGACTTTTCGCTGGACATACATCAACACACAAAGTACACCCTGTGCAATCCTCCACGTAAAATTGCAAAGTATAATTAATATTTGGATATCCCCTAACTTTTAAAGGTGCCGTCTTAAATCCCTCTGGTGCTTTTTCCAGATAACGATCATGGTAAGTTTTGGAACGTATCACACTATGTGGACAAACATAGCTGCACTGACCACATTGCACGCACAAATCCTCTCGCCATTCAGGAACAAAATCCGAAACGTTACGTTTTTCATAAACGGCTGTTCCAGAAGGAAAAGTTCCATCGGCCGGGATCAAGCTTACTGGAATTTGATCCCCCTTGCCCGCAAACATAGGAGCAATAACCTTATGAACAAACTCTGGTGCATCTGCTGGAATAGGACATTCAAGATCGATATTGCTTGATACACGGTCTGGAACCTTTACTTGCTGTAAGCTATCGCAGGCTGCATCAACAGCCCTGTAATTTTGCTGTACAACATCCTCACCTTTTACAAGATAGGTTTTCCTGATCGAATGTTTGATATATTCAATCGCTTTATCCCTTGGAAGAATATCCGAAATTACAAAAAAACAGGTTTGCAAAATCGTATTGGTACGCATACCCAACCCAACTTCCTGGGCAACTTTTGAAGCATTAACAACGTAAAATCTTAATTTCTTTTCAATAATACGCTGTTGTACCAAACGTGGTAAATGTTGCCAAACTTCATCTGCATTATAATGCGCATTCAGCAGAAAAACTCCACCTTCCACCACATGTTCAAGAATATCCTGACGATAAAGGAAATGAAAATGATGACACCCGACAAAATCGGCACGTTGAACCAGATAGGCCGCCTTGATCGGAATTTTACCAAAACGTAAATGGGACACGGTCTGCGCACCGGATTTATGAGAATCATAAACAAAATACCCTTGTGCATATTCCCCTGCATCCTCAGCAATAATTTTCACGCTATTTTTGTTGGCCCCAACAGTTCCATCCGCACTCAATCCAAAAAACATGGCGCGTTTAATTTGATCACTATCAATTGTAAAGGATGAATCATAAATTAAACTGTTATGGGTTAAATCATCCTGGATACCGACTGTAAAACCATGTCGAGGATTCTCTGTCTTTAACTCATCAAATACGGCCTTGACCATTGCAGGGGTGAAATCCTTGGATGAAAGACCATACCTACCACCGATAATCAAGGGCAAATCCCTTCTTTTCCCCCTTGAGACAGCCTCGGCCAAAGTCGCCATCACATCTAAATATAAAGGTTCCCCCAACGCACCTGATTCTTTTGTGCGATCCATAACTGCAATTCGTTTGACTGAAGTAGGCAGGAATTCGAGAAATTTTTCTGAAGGAAAAGGACGATAGAGACGAATTTTTAAAACACCAACAGATTCCCCCTGTTTTATGAGGGCTTCAGCTGTATTGTCAGCAGTTTCGGCAGCGGATCCCATCAATACGATAACATATTCTGCCCGAGAATCCCCAACATATTCAATCAGATCATGGTAACGCCCTGTTAAATCCCCTAAACGCTTTACGTATTTTTCAACAAGTTTGATAACCCGGTTGTAATATGGATTAACCGCTTCACGTGCCTGGAAAAATGTGTCAGGATTATGAGCCGTTCCTCTAATAAAGGGTTTTTCGGGATTTAGGGCCCGTTCACGATGTGCAATGACAAATTCATCATCGATCATTTTAGCCATAATCTCATCAGATATGATATCCAATGTGTTTAATTCATGAGACGTACGAAAACCATCAAAAAAATGAATGAAAGGTACACGTGCCTCCAATGTAACAGCATGCATAATCAAGGCCAAATCATGGGCTTCCTGGACTGATGCAGAACAGCACATGCCAAAACCTGTCATTCTGCTTGCCATGACATCAGAATGATCCCCGAAAATTGACAGGGCAGAAGTTGCAACAGAACGTGCTGCCACATGAAAAACCGTCGAGGTCAATTCACCAGCGATCTTGAACATGTTTGGCAACATCAACAACAATCCCTGTGATGCCGTAAAGGTTGTTGTTAACGCCCCTGTTTGTAAAGAGCCATGTACTGCTCCTGCAGCACCACCCTCACTTTGCATTTCCTGAACAAGGGGAATATTTCCCCAAATATTTTTAATTCCCTTTGCCGCCCATTCATCAATATGCTCAGCCATCGGGGATGAGGGCGTAATCGGAAATATGGCACAAACCTCATTAACACGATAAGCAATATGGGCAACTGCAGTATTGGCGTCCATTATTGTATTAGTCATCTATAACCATCCTCTCTTGAGACGTTATCTGCATGTAATATTAATATATTTAGATATTTTCAGCTGTCATATCAATTGCTTGGCATGGACAGGATTCAAAACAGACCGCACATCCCGTGCAACGATCCATATCCAGTAAATACCCTTTTCCCACTCCGGCTTTGGTTAAAGCATCCTCTGGACAAGCTGCCAGACAGTTATCACACTCATAGCAATTTCCACAGGAAAGACAGCGTTTGGCTTCATACAGAGCTTCCTTTTCATTAAAACCGATTAATGTTTCCGTAAATCCAACACGCTTTTCAACAGGCAATTCCTTTTGTAGGATCTGAGGTGTATCCTCCAATAAGGGAAGATGTAAATCCGTATAATAGGTAATCGGATTTTTTGGGGATACAATAAAGGGTTTATTATCCAGCCAAGCATTAATGAACCGAGCAGCCTTTTTACCAGAACCCACAGCATTCGTGATACTTCGAGGACCGTCAATAGCATCCCCGCCCGCAAATATGCCAGAAACCCCAGTCATCATCTGGGCATCAATAACCAGAGTCCCCTTTGAATCAAATTCTATTCCTTCAATATTTTGCAAAAAATGATTATCAGGTTGCTGTCCCAATGCCATAATAACGGTATCCATCTGTATTTCCTCCATCTCCTCGGATGGTTCCGGACGAGCATCCTGGCCAATGATCATTTTCCGTAAAATTGACCTGTCTTTAAAAACAGAATCAATTGTCCTCATACATTTAAATTGAGTACCTTCTGCCTCTGCATCCTTAATCTCAAATTGATGCGCCTCCATATGCGAACGATCCCAAAAGAAAATAACCGTTACTTTTTGCGCCCCTGCACGAAAGGCTGTTCGAGCGGCATCCATCGCTGTATTTCCGGCTCCATAGACCAAAACGTTTTTACCGATTTTTGGATTTTTCCCAGCACTGACATCACCCAAAAACTCTATGGCTGACAAAAGATGCGCTTCCTTATCAATTGGAATATTTAACAAACTTGGTTTTGTAGCCCCTATTGCCAAAAAGACCGCATCAAACCGTTCCTCCTGCTTTTCTTTCAATAAGTCCCTCACTGGATCATTACATCTGATCTTAACCCCCATCTGTTCAATCCGATAAATATCAAGCTTTAGAATATCTCTCGGTAAACGATAAGCGGGAATGCCATAACGCATCATGCCTCCAGGTTCAGGAAAAGCCTCACGTATTACAACTTCATGCCCCATACGACACAAATGATAAGCTGCAGATAACCCCCCAGGTCCAGCTCCAACAATTAAAATACGTTTACGATTAGGATTATCCGCAACGGAAACTTGCCATCCCCGGTCATTAGCCATATCCCCCAAAAACCGTTCAACAGCGTGAATGGTGACAGATCCATCCAATTCTTTACGATTACATGAACCTTCACATGGATGATAACATGCCCGCCCGTGAACTGCAGGCATGGGATTATTATCAAGAATATGTTCCCAAGCCTCTCTAAACTTTCCCTCTTGAGCAAGGGAAAGCCACCCTTGTATATCCTCACCGGCAGGACAAGCATAATTACATGGTGGTAAATGGCGATTATAAACAGGATATAATTTCCTTACCGGCCCACCAAACTGTTGTTGAGTCATATCAATGACCGGACTCATATCGTGATGTTTTGTTCCCATTAGATGATACCCTTAAATTATATCTTGTAGATTTTTATAATCTTTATGAAAAACCATTATGCTTATGTATGTTGTTAGAAAATTATTATGTCATAAACCATTCAATAGCGAATTTTGTTTAACGTAATGTTAGTAAAATAAATTTGATTTATTTCACTAACTCCATATATTCCTTATATATTTTGTATAAAATTTATAAAAAAAAAGCCTTAATCCTCACGATTAAGGCCTTTTCCAATAAAATTAGAAAATTTATATTATTTCTTTTCTACATGGCCACCAAAACCAAAACGCATTGCTGACAACATCTTTTCGCCAAACGTATTTCCTGAACGGGAACGAAAACGGGTGAATAAAGCGGAAGTTATAACGGGGGCAGGAACAGCCTCTTCAATTGCGGCTTCAATGGTCCAGCGCCCTTCTCCCGTATCTGCAACATCACCTTTAAAACCTGCAAGAGTACCATCCTTTGCAAGCGCATCCGCACATAAATCCAACAACCACGACGGAATAACGCTGCCACGACGCCATACTTCTGCAATATCTGCCATATTCAAATCAAAACGTTCATCTTCGGGTAAACGATCTGATCCTTTGGTACGCATGATATCAAACCCTTCTGCATAGGCCTGCATCATACCGTATTCAATACCGTTATGAACCATTTTGACAAAATGTCCAGAACCTGCGGGACCACAATGAAGATAACCTTTTTCCGCACGGGGATTCAAATTGGCATTACGTCCCTTTGTACGTGGAATATCGCCCATTCCAGGAGCCAAAGAGTCCAAAATCGGATCAATATGGTCAACAGCTTCCTTACTGCCACCATACATCATGCAATATCCACGTTCCAGGCCCCAAACGCCACCGGAAGTTCCAACATCAACATAGTGAATACCTTTTGCTTCCAGCATTTTTGCACGACGTATGTCATCTTTATAGAACGTGTTTCCACCGTCAATAACGATATCCCCTTTATTTAACATATCTCCAAGACTTTTGATTGCCTGTTCTGTCACTGCACCACAAGGCAGCATAATCCAAACAATTTTTGGGGAAGGCAATGCTTCTACCAAAGATTTCAAATCATCGACAATGGTACTTTTAGGAGCTTGATTATGAATTTCCTCACTTTTGCTGCGCGTACGATTTAACAGAACAACTTCATGACCATGACGAGCCAAACGAATTGCCATGTTACCACCCATTCTGCCCAAGCCATACATACCTAGTTTCATAGTTAATTTCTCCATTTTCATCACAATAAGTTTATATCTTGCGGTAATCGTAAGATATAAACGTTGATTAATCTACAGAATATTTAAAATTGATTGGCTTAATTT
Organism: Commensalibacter sp. A3DC; assembly: GCF_047307945.1. NCBI lineage: Bacteria > Pseudomonadati > Pseudomonadota > Alphaproteobacteria > Acetobacterales > Acetobacteraceae > Commensalibacter > Commensalibacter sp. A3DC. The sequence goes on from NZ_JAXOQA010000007.1 coordinate 27,808, forward strand.
ATCCAATCCAACTTTCATATCCCCTTTTACATGAATACGGATAACCCTTCTATCCCGTTCCGATAATACGTCGAAATCACCACGAGCTTGTGCTTCCTTTACAATTCCAAATGTGTATTTTTCACCGGGAACAGGCAAATCATGATCATCATCGGCAGTGATCTGTAAAAATACACCACTATTGGGTCCACCCTTATAAGCCTGTCCAGTTGAATGCAAAAACCGGGGACCGAATTCAGCCGCTGTTGCAACCTTTTTCTTGTCTCTTATAGCCAGACGTAATTTCTGGATCCACTCCCGTGTTGCCAAATCACGTTCAATATAGGCCAAAACAGCAACATAATTCCCTGCAGCAATTTCATTGAAAAAGTTTTTCAAGGCTTCGGAGATTGTGGAAAGACCTTTTAATTTTGCAATTTCAACCTTACCTGCATAAAGATCAAACCCTTGCTCTTGAACGATTGGGGTAATAGCGGGAAGAGATCCTTTTTCATTATAAGCAGTTGTAATTTTCTTGGTTTCAATCTTACTGGCTTCAACATCGGGTTGATCAAAAGGATTAATTCCAATGAAGGCACCCGCCACAGCGGTTGCAAATTCTGTTTGGAAAAAAGTCTGAACAATCTGTGCTTTATCATGTAGATTTATTGTCACAACAGGCTGTTGAGCCGCTTTTAATTCAGCAATTGCTTTTTCCTGTTGAGGATCAATCTTATTCTCCAACCGTAAATAGATAAATAGACGATCCTTTCCATAGACAGATGGTACAGTCAAGGTTTCCTCATCTATAGGAATGATTCCTTTACCAACCTTACCCGTTGATTCTGCCAAAAGTTGCTCAAGCCATGAACCTAAGGAGCCAATATCAGGTGAGGCTATGATTGTAAATTTATCCCGTTTGAATTCAGCAACACCAACCCCGAAAATTGTCCCGAGTTGAACTCCCGGATTTTGTGCCGGTGGAGATCCTGCAGAACAGGCTTTTTCCATTCGTTGGGCCGAATACAGGATTTCCTGTAAAGGCAATCCCGCCGCGGCTGCGGGAACAATTCCAAAATTAGATAAAACGGAATAACGCCCACCGATTGATTTCAAGCCGTAAAAGATTTTCCAGAAACCATCCTGCTTGGCCACATCTTCCATATGGGAACCCGGATCAGTGACCGCAACAAAATGCTGTCCCACTTTGTCACCCAGCACCTTTTTGGCTTCATTGAAAAAATACGCCTTAAGAATATTAGGCTCCAGAGTGCTGCCTGATTTCGAAGAAACAATAAACAGGGTTGTCGCAATTGTCACTTTCTGCTGGAAGCTGTGCACTTGCTGTGGATCAGTGCTATCCAGGACATGAAGACGCGGAAAACCAGCCTGATGTCCAAAAACCTCTCCCAGAACTTCAGGACCAAGACTTGATCCGCCCATACCTAGTAAAAGGATATCGGTAAAACCTCTATTCCTGACTTCTTTTTGGAATTCCTCCAGTTCAGCAAGATTTTCAACCTGTTGATCAACAATATCAAGCCAACCGAGCCATTTATTCTCATCCTTTCCCGTCCAGACAGAAGATTCACGATCCCACAGTTTGCGGACTGTGCCATTCTTACGCCATTTATCCAGACCAGTTTTTACAGCGGTTTCATAATCTGAGGGTAAATCAGACTGCAAATGAGTTAGCTTATTCCCCTGTAATATCATCTGCTTTTCACCAACAGAACCCAATAATTGATCAAAAGCGTCGGCAAATGAATTAACACCGTCTTCCAACAACTGATCCGTAACTTTTTTTAAATCAAGGTTCAAATGTTCAGCCTCAGCCAGAATCTTTTTAGCTTCATCAATATTTTGTTCCAGGGTGTCAGCCACAGTACCATGATCTCTAAAAGCATCCATGGTGGCAGGTGGAATTGTATTGACAGTATCCCTACCAATCAGTTGATCAACATAAATAGTGTCTGGAAATGTCTTATCCTTGCAACTTGTACTGGCCCATAATAAACGTTGGGGTTTCGCTCCTGCAGCCTCAAGTTTTTTCCATCGGTCACTTTGCATCACTTCAAGATAATGCTGATAAGCAAGTTTTGCATTTGCAATGGCAACCTTGCCACGAATAGCTTTTAATGCACCGCTTTCCTTATCCCCTGCGGCGATCCTTTGATCAATTTGCTTATCAATGGCCGTATCAATACGACTAATAAAGAAAGAGGCCACACTGGCAATATGCGCAATATGATGACCCTTGGCAAGATGCGCTTCAAGCCCCTTGATATACGCTTCAAGAACCTGTTTGTACATATCCAAGGAAAATAGTAAAGTTACATTAACATTGATTCCCTCGGCAATGGCCCCTTCAATAGCGGCAATACAAGGTGCTGTTGCTGGAATCTTGATCATAAGATTCTTTTCAGCAACCCTTTTCCATAATCGGCGTGCGTCTTCCAATGTTGCATGCCCGTCCATAGCGATATATGGAGAAACCTCCAAACTGACATATCCATCCAGCCCATGGGTTTTTTCCCATACAGGATACAATACTGAACAGGCCGCACGGATATCATCAATCGCCATTGTTTCATATAAGGTAACAACATCGGTGATTCCCGAAGAAATCAGTTGTTTAAATTGTTCATCGTAGTCAGTGCCATGCCCCATTGCCTTTTCAAAAATTGAAGGGTTGGAAGTAACGCCCTTTAATCCATCTTCATCAACCAGTTTTTTTAACCCACCGCTTTGTGTAAATGAACGCTGGATAAAATCTAGCCAAGGTGATTGTTTATACTTTTCTAATTTAATGAGAGGGTTTTCAACCATTTCTATTTCTTTCCTTAAATATGCTGCGACAAAAAATCCTTCTTAATAAATTAAGAAGGATTCACAACATTTACCTTGTCAATTGTTCCTGTGCCGCTTGTAAAACAGCTTCAAGAGTAAACCCGAATTTTTTCTGTAGATCACTATAGGGAGCAGAGGCACCAAAACCACGCATAGCGATGATTGCACCGTTTGTTCCAGCATAACGATCCCATCCAATGGGAGATCCCTGTTCAACCGCGACACGTGCTGTTATATCAGGAGGCAAAACCTGATCACGATAAGACTTGGACTGTTCTTCAAAAAGTTCCCATGAGGGCATTGAAACAACCCGAATCTTTTTTCCGGATTTTGTTAAAACCTGATAAGCTTCCATAATCAAACCAACCTCGCTTCCTGTCGCCATGAGAATCAAGTCTGGCTTACCTTCACAATCCGCAATAACATAAGCACCCTTTTTAAGCCCTTCTGCCGAAGCATATTGATGGCGGTCAATTGTTGGCAAATTCTGACGACTTAATGCCAGAATGACTGGTTTAGAATTTTCCTGCATCGCATATTTCCATGCCTCGACAACCTCGTTTGCATCGGCGGGACGAAAAACAACAAGATTAGGCGTTGCCCTAAAGTGAACCAACTGCTCAACTGGCTGATGTGTCGGACCGTCCTCACCAACCCCGATACTATCATGCGTAAAAATATATATGACCGGCAAATGCATCAATGCAGACAAACGGATGGGATTTTTCATATAGTCAGAAAAAATGAAAAATCCTGCGGCATACGAACGCAAACCGCTTAAGGCCATTCCGTTGACAATTGCCCCCATGGCATGTTCACGAACGCCAAAATGAAAATTCCGTCCATCATATGTACCGCCATAAGCAGGATTCTGAAAAACCCCGGCCCCTTCAAAATCCAGATTGCTTTTATTAGAGGGGGCAAGATCTGCAGATCCACCGATTAACCAGGGCACATTCTTCGCAATGGCATTCAATACCTTTCCTGAGCTGGCCCGCGATGCAACCCCTTTGGCATCAGGCGCAAAAATTGGAATATCCTTGTCCCATCCCTTTGGTAGGCGATGATTTAAAATATCCTCGATCTCTTGACCCAACTCGGGATATTTTACCTTATAATCCGCAAACAGCGTATGCCATTTTTGATAGGCTGCAGCCCCTCTTTTACCAATATTGGCTTTAAAATGATCCATTACACCATCAGGGACAAAGAAATCTTTGTCTTCAGGCAAACCAAGATTCTTTTTGGTCGCTTTAACTTCTTCCACCCCAAGCGGTTCACCATGCGCTACTGATTTTCCCGCTTTATTAGGAGACCCATACCCGATAACACTATCAATGACGATGAAACTTGGCATGTCTTTATTTTGACGCGCTTGATTAATCTTATTTTGGAAATCATCGATATCGTTACCATCTTTCACATGATAGATTTTCCATCCTGCAGCTTCAAAACGTTTTTCAACATTTTCTGTAAAGGCAATATTGATATTGCCCTCGATCGTAATACGGTTCCGATCATATACCCAGATAAGGTTACCTAACTTCAAATGTCCTGCAAGAGAGGCCGCCTCATAGGAAATCCCCTCCATAAGATCACCATCACCGCAAAAAGCATAGACATAATAATCGAACAATGGAAATTCTGGTCGATTATAACGTGCAGCAAACCATTCCTGGGCAATCGCCATCCCCACAGACGTTGCAATCCCTTGAGCTAAAGGTCCTGTTGTGGTTTCAATTCCGGTGGTATGCAAATACTCTGGATGACCGGGCGTTTTTGAATTGAGCTGTCTGAATTGACTTAAATCTTCAAGGGTTAAGGCTGGTTTGTTTTCCACTTTACCTTGACGTGTCACTTCCTTAATACCGCTTAAATGAATCATGGCATATAAAAGGGAACAGGCATGACCACCTGACAAAACAAAACGATCGCGGGCCGGCCACAATGGATTCGCAGGATCATAATTTAAAATATTATTCCATAAGGCATATGTCGCGGGTGCCAAGTCAAGCGGCGTACCTGGATGACCAGAGTTAGCTTTCTGCACTTGATCAATTGCAAGTCCACGAATGGTATTAATACATACCTTATCCATATTCATTCAAGTCTCTCCATCAAACAACTTTTAAAATAACTTCGTTGATCATAAATTTAATCGTTTTTTTTAAATCAATTTATATCACCCAATAAAAAAGGAAAAAAAATCGATTGTTCAAATTACAAAAATTTTATCCTACAAAGCTATCAATTAACTTAAGATCGAATTGTTAATATTCCGATAAATTCTGACCCCTGCCAAATGTTCAATTAATAAAACATTTTATCTGTAATCAATTTTATCGATTATATTAAATTATATTAAAATCATACACTTTTATAAAACTTTCTCCTATAAAAGAAATCTTATTTTTCTTGATCTTTCTTTTTTATACGCGGCACTATAAAATAAAAACCAGATTTTTGTTCATTAACTCTCAATAATATGGCAATACCATGACGGTTTCATCTTCTCTTGATTCTAGTTCTTCCCCCGAATTCACTTCACAGGAAATAGAAACGCTTTATTTCAATTCTGCTAGAGAAGGTTCACTTCCTTTGCTTGAAGAATTCATCGCCGCGGGTATGAATATCAATCATCAGAATGAAAAAGGCTATACTCCTCTCATCTTAACCACCTACAATAATCATCATGATGCAACGGCTTTCCTATTAAAAAGCGGGGCAAATCCTAATCTGCAGGATAAAACAGGTGCAACGGCTTTAATGGGCGTAGCTTTCAAAGATCATGTTGAAATGGCCAATCTTTTAATTAAGGCTGGTGCCTCAGTTGATATTCCCAATAATCTAGGACGCACACCTTTGATGTTTGCAATCCTTTTTAACCGAAACGACATGACTGAAATTTTATTAAAAGCCGGGGCGAACCCTCTGCACGCCGATGGGGAAGGCATTACACCCTTAAAACTTGCAGAACAACAAGGAAATAAACATCTAATATACTTACTTGAAAACTATCAAAACATTTAAATTTCATAATTTTTTAAATAGGTATATCCTTATGCAAAATCGTTATTGGAGTTCTTTTGTCAAAAATTTAGTTCCTTACACACCTGGGGAACAACCCAAGGTAAATAATCTTATCAAACTTAATACAAATGAAAATGCGTATGATATATCCCCCAGCGTATTAAAAGCCATACAGGCAAATACCAACAATTTATTAAAATTGTATCCCGATCCTACATCCCAGGCCCTTTGTCAATCCTTGGCTGATTTGCACCATGTCCAACCAGACCAGGTTTTCGTCGGCAATGGCTCTGATGAGGTGCTTGGATTTGCCTTTCATGCCTTATTAAAACATGAAAAACCTGTTCTCTTTCCAGATATAACCTATAGTTTTTACCCTGTTTACTGCAATCTTTTCAATATTGACTATAAAACCATTCCCTTAACCGGAAATTTCAAGATTGACCTTGAACAATATGATGCAGAAGATGCTTGCGGGATCGTCATTGCCAACCCCAACGCTCCAACTGGCTTGCTGATTGACCAGGAGACAATCCGGCATTACCTTGAAACACACCCTGAACAAATTGTTATTATCGATGAAGCCTATATAGATTTTGGTGGAAAATCGGTCATTCCCCTTATCAATCAATTTCAAAATCTTCTTGTTGTTCGAACTTTCTCGAAATTTCACGCCTTTGCAGGATTACGGGTTGGTTATGCAATTGGAAACACACAATTAATTGAGGGTATTAAACGTGTAAAGGACAGTTTTAATTCATATCCCTTAGATCGATTGGCACAAATTGGTGCGATTGCATCAGTAAAAGACATTCAATGGTCTGTTAATAATGCCCGACAGATTATCAAAAACAGAGATTACCTGATCAACGCCCTTTCTGAATTAGGATTCACAACTCTCGATTCAAAATCAAATTTTGTTTTTACATCTCATCCCGAGATATCTGGTGAAAAACTTGCAATTCAGTTAAGAAAAAATAAGATTTTGGTAAGACATTTTAATCTTCCACGCATTCAAAACTGGCTTAGGATAACAATTGGCACAGAAAAAGAATGTCAAATCCTGATACAGGTCATAAGCACAATAATATCAACTAATTGACAATACAAAATAAATAAGATTAACTTAAAATTTATATTAGTAACAATCATTTGAAATGAGGTGTGTTATAATGTCTCATCCCTATTCCCAGCTTTTTTTTTCAAAAAAAAATGATTTATCCAAAATTGTTTTAATTAATTTTGTTATATATCAAGCGCTGATTAATCAACATTCTGCATATGCGGTTGGAAATTCCCCTATTGTTAATCAGGGCGCATCTCCATCAACAAATATTAGCGGTGCAACCCCGGTAAAAAAATCCCCTCCACCAGCCACAATCCTTGATAAGGATACAGGTCAGGCACCCGAAAACAACGATATGTTATTGGGAAATATTTTGGGATTACGTTCCCTTATGGCACAATATGGTCTGACCCTCACCCTGGTGGATGTCAATGAGGTATGGGGAAATCCTTATGGGGGGATCAAGCAGGGTGCTGCCTATACAGGTTTGACCACAGTTACCTTGAACTGGGATCCCGAGAAAGTGACAGGAATTAAGAATGGTCTTTTTAACATTAGCGCCCTGCAACTTCGAGGACGGGCTTTTACGGCAGAAAATATAGGAGCCTATAACTCTACCAGTGGTTGGGAAGGCGATCGCTCGACACGCCTATGGGAACTATGGTATCAACAGGGGTTTTTCGATAATAAAATGACCATTCGCATCGGGAAATTAAGTTTGGACCAAGAGTTTAACATCAGCGATTATGCAACGCTATTCATTAACTCCTCTTTTGGATGGCCCATGATTCCATCAGTCAATACCTATAGTGGAGGAATTGACTATCCCGTTGCCTCTCCTGCAATCCGTTTCAGTTTTCAACCCAATGATCACTGGACGGACCTTTTTGCAGTTGCGGACAGTAATCCCAACAATGTTTCTTTTTGCAATCCATCCGGACCATTTACCTGTGATCCGTATTCCAAGCATCAATCAGGAACACATTTCAATTTTACTACCGGGGTATTCATAACCAATGAAATTCAATATCATCTGAATCCTGGCAATGAAGATGATGAAAAATATACAGCTTATCCTGGAACTTATCGGTTGGGAGCCTATTTTGATAGTTCAAAATTCCCGGATCAACGTTATAACAGGGATGGGGATCCATTAGGAAATCCGGACAATCCCCAAACAATGCTCAACCATCGCCACACCTGGTCAGTTTATGGAATTATGGATCAAATGATATGGAGAAACCCGGGAAACAAAAAAGAATCTCTTGGCATATTTGGAAGAATGCAAATCAGCCCAACTGACCGCAGCCCCATCAATTATGCAGGAGATGCAGGGATTGTCTATAAGGGACTTCTCAATCGGGAACATGATTCCCTAGGTTTTGGCTGGGGATTTGCCCATACTGGCAACCGTGCCAGACATTATGACCGTGATTACCGCAATTTTGCGGATCCATACTGGTGTGTTCGAAAAACAGAACATCATATCGAGCTCGCCTGGCAAATACAGGCCACATCATGGCTAGAGCTAAAACCTGATTTTCAATATGTCTTCCGTTCCGGTGGAGGATTAAATCTTGAGGAAAATAGTAAAAAGAAAATTCCAAATGCCGCCATTTTTGGATTGAGATCTACGGTCAACTTTTAAAAAAAGGTTATATACATTATCGATAAATCGATAATGTATATAACTTGTATTTTATTTTTTTAAAATTTAGGAAATTCTTTTCGAAATACTGTCCGCAAGTTGCGTTAACAGCAAACAGCAAGAAGTTGCACCAGCATCCAAAATGCCTTTTGAACGTTCACCCAAACGACTGGCACGACCTATTTTTGCAACAAGATTGCGGGTGGATTCCTTACCATCATGTGCTGCCTGTTTCATAATAATCAAAGCTTCATGAAATGTTTTTCCGGATTCATTCGCTTTTTTGAATCCTTCAATTGCAGGCATTAAAGTATCAACCAAACATTTATCACCCTGTTTGGCAGAACTAATTTCCTGTAATTCATGCAACCCTTTTGAAAGCATTTCCTTGAATTCATTTGAATTCAAGGTATTTTTACCTTGAATTGCCTCAGCCCATCCAGCAAAAATACTGCCATATAAAGGCCCCATTGAACCACCAATCCCCTCCATCAGGGAATCACTTAATATTTCAAAGGCTTCTGACAATGATAGATTTTTCCCATCAATACGATGTTTGCAAATGTTAAATCCCTTTGCCATATTGATCCCATGATCACCATCACCGATCGCACCGTCAATCTCACTTAAATAATCACGGTTATTCACGATACAGCTGATTAGATCATCAACAATCTCGGTACCATTTTCAATCTTAGCCACTTCTGTCATGCCATTTACTCCTGTACCAAACCCAAAGAACGTGCAGGAACATCAATCAGTTTTTTTAATTCCGCATCTAATTTCATAACGGAAAGCGTCACACCCATCATTTCAAGAGAAGTAAAATAATTTCCTACATAACAGCGATGGATCTTGACATTTTTAGCCTTCAAAAGACGTTCAACCTCTGCATAATAGATATAAAGCTCCATAACAGGTGTTGCTCCAAGGCCGGAAACCAGCACGACCACTTCAGATCCGGGTTCAAAAAGACCTTCCTCCATGATTGGATGAAGCATGGTTTCCGCCATCTCTTTTGCCGTTTCTATAGGAACAACCTTGATTCCAGGTTCACCATGATGGCCAATACCCAATTCCATTGTTCCTTTTTCAATATGGAAATTTGGTTTTCCAACTGCAGGAATAGTACAAGAACTCAAGCCAACCCCAATTGAACGACAGTTATTTATTGCTTTTTGGGCAGCGGCAATAACACCATCAAGATCATATCCTTCGGCAGCGGCAGCCCCACCAATTTTCCACATAAGGATTTCACCCGCAACACCGCGGCGTTTCTCTATTTCACTGGCCGGTGCGGAAGCGACATCATCATTGGCAACAACTGTTTTGACTGTAATACCAGCGGCTGTGGCCTTCTTTATTGCCATCTTGACATTCATATTATCGCCAGCATAATTGCCATATAAACAAGCAACACCAGCACCTGAATCTGCGGCTTTCATCGCATCCAAAAATGCACCAGCAGTGGGAGAAGAAAAAATTTCCCCAATTGCAACCGCATCAACCATATTTTTACCCACATATCCCAGAAAGGCTGGTTCATGACCGGAACCGCCACCTGTAATAATGCCAACTTTACCTTTTTTTTCTGAACCTGAATATTTTAGAACTCTAGAATTATCCGTTTTTTCAAAAAATTCTGGATGGGCGACGACATATCCCTCGATTGCATCTTCAACGACTAAATCTGGATCATTAATAATTCTGTTCATTGTCATTATTTATTCTCATTATTTTTTATTTCTTTTTATTGAATGGTAAATCCACCATCAATGACTAAATTAGCACCATTCACAATAGATGCTTCAGAGCTGGCAAGATAAACAGCTGCAGCGGCAATCTGTTCGGGTTCAGCAAAACGGCGCATGGGAATTTGTGCCTTCATATCCTCACCAACTTTACCTGCCCATGCTTTTTTCCCAAGTTCCGTCAAAACAACGGTTGGAGAAATCGCATTAACATTGATCCCATGAGGTCCCCATTCCAATGCCAATACATGTGTCAATCCAATAACACCTGCCTTGCTGGCACAATAAGCAGCATGTTTTTGCAAGGCGATAACCCCCGCCTGTGAAGCCATATTAATAATGGATCCACTCTTTTGTTTTAACATCACGTTTCCCACTGCCTGGGCAACCCAATAGGTACCAGTTAAATTAATATTAATAGTCGCATTCCACATTTCCTCACTGAGCGTTTCAGCTGCATCAAGCAAAGCAACACCCGCACAATTTACAGCAATATCTATACGACCAAAATGATCAACAACTTTTTTTACTGCCTGATCAACCTGTTTTTTATTCGTTACGTCAACCTGGATACCAATAGCATTATCTGGACCTAGATTTTTTGCAACTTGGTCAATGGTATCAAGTCGGTCCAACAACGCTACCTTTACACCTTTTTGTAAAAAAGTCCGAACAATCTCGTTTCCAATACCGGCAGCCCCCCCGGTAACAAGTGCAGTTTTACCTGATAAATCAAACATTTGATTTGTTGACATAAATCTCTCCTTAATAGGCTATAATGTTTCTTCTATTGCCACACCAACTTCTCGATCAATTGTTTCATTTTTATATTGTTGAACCTTGACAAAAATCATTAATGCTGCAGCAACAAAATAGAGCCCGATATAAATATACATCACCCCGAAATTACCAATGATCCCTTGAAAAAGCATGACAATTGCATAACCAAAAAAGTAACTCATTCCTGCACCAAAATTAAGAATTGACATGGCCGCACCCTTATTTTCAGGGGCAAGATTTGGCATAATGGCTGATAACGGAACAAATGCTGCAAGCAATGCACCATATACAGCGGCGCATATTTTTATGGTGAAAAGATCCGCATGAATAGAAATGCAATAGGTATATGCCATAACGCTCAATGCACAGCCTATACAGCCAAACCACATAACAACGTTACGCCACCCCAATTTGTCACTTGCGGCCCCAAAGATAAGATTGAATACAACATTACCCATCCATAAATACACGGCAACCTCAAGCCACGCATTTTCAGCATATCCCATACCGAATAAAAAAGTTGGCATAAAAACTGAAAAACCGTATGCGGCACTTGTATTAATCATCCGAACAAGACCACCAATCCCCACTTTTGGTTTTTCATAAACAATCGTTAAACCTTTTAACAAATGTTTTAATGAATGGGTTTCATCATCTTCTGGATAATTATTTTGTGCAGATTTTTTTCCACTTAGACTCAGTGCAATAACAGCACCTACAGCAACAAAAATCAATGCCGTCCACAATAAATGAAGGTTTTCCATGTGGAAATAATAAAGCATAATATTTGAATAGCCAGTTCCCAGAACGGAAATCCCACCTGCATAAACAAGCCAGAACATACCGACAGCACCTCCCAACCGTTCACGGGGAGCCTCATATGCAACTGAAACTAGAAAACCATAAGCGAATAGAGGATAAGCAAGTCCCCGCACTGCATAGGTAGGCAATATAACGCTAAAATTATAAGTTGGAATACCAAAAACCAAAAAAAGAAATGACCCTACAAAAAAAAGGACAAGTCCAATGGTCATTACTTTCCGAACCCCGAAAATCTCTGCCAAAACACCTGAAAGCCATGATGAAATGGCAACCATCAATCCATAAACCGTGAAAATGGTAGAAGCCTGATGTGCAGTTAGACCATGCTGTTGTAAAAAGGGAGACAACCAGTTCTGTTCCAGCCCTTCACCAGCCATGAAAATTAATACTCCAAAATAACCCAACATCAATTTTGGAGAAATGAAAAGTCTCTCTATGACTTTGTTCACGCGCAGGCCTCCCTCTTAGTAAATAAATTACTTTCAAATAATTAGATGGCTAAAATTCAATAAATTATAAATTTGGATCGAGTACGACCTTTAAAGAACCCACTCCTTTTTTCATTATGTCAAAAGCTTCCTTAAAATCCTTTAATGGGAAAACATGCGTTACAACGCCCTCCGTTGGAAAATCGCCATTTTGTATTCCCTTGATCACCATGGGATAGCAATAAGGACCCAAATGTGATCCCAAGACATCCAACTCCTTACGATCGCTAATGATACTCCAGTCAACCGATACCGGATCTTTGAATACAGAAAATTCAACAAAACGACCAAGTTTGCGAATCATTGACAGACCCTGTTCTACTGATTTGCCTGCACCCGTAGCTTCAATATAAATATCGCAACCATATCCTTCGGTCATATCCTTGATTTTCTTAACGACATCTTCACGGGCTGGATTCATCACGATATCAGCACCGAATTTCTTAGCCAATGCTAAACGATCATCATTCAAATCAAGAACAACCAGTTTGTCGGGACCGGATTTTTTCAATGCACCAATCATACCTAAACCCAGAGTGCCCGCACCAGATAGTACCACAAAATCTCCCAACTTAACGCTTGCACGTTGCACGGCATGTAATGAACAGGCATATGGTTCAACCAGAACAGCCTGTTTCATGGGAAGATCATCTGGCAAATGATAGTTAATCGCTTCTTTAGGCAATTTTATATATTCTGCCATGCCGCCATTAACGTTGTTTTGAAAACCGTAAAGATCGTGTTTTTCACACATCCAGTATTCACCACGTTTACAGAAACGGCATTCCCAACAAGGAACAATTTGTTCGGAAATAATACGGTCATTCAGTTTGAAATCTTTGATTTTATCGCCATAGGCAACAACATGCCCAATAAATTCATGACCGGGTATCATAGGAGCCTTAATATAGGCAGGTTGCTTTTCATCCCCCCAAAAACTTGGCGCCCCATCAAATGCTTTGGTATCCCCAGCGCAAATTCCACATGCCTCTACTTTAACAAGAATTTCTTCAGAACCAATTTGTGGTACAGGAACCTCTTCCAAACGGTAATCATGTGGCGCATAAGCAACAATTGCTTTCATTGTCTTGGGAATATTATCTATTTTCGTAATAGAAGATTTACCGTTTTTTTCCATCATTTTTCTCTGCTCATCTGTAATGTTTACTATGATGATCAGCCAGAATATATTCAAAAACAAATAAACTTCTTGTGATCTTTTAATCTAAATTACTTGTATATTTATTGGTGAAAAACTTTATAAAATACATGCCATAAATGGGAATCTTTAAAAATATTTTAATACACCAATACAATGAAATATTTTAAAAAATTTTAAGGAATATAAAAATGCCTTCTATTGCTATCGGCTGCGATGATGCTGCTGTTGACTTAAAAAATAAAATCGTAGACTGGCTTCAATCCAACAATATTGAAGTGACAGACTACAGTAGCGATTCCAATCGCGATTCAAATCTGTATCCGGATATTGCCTGGTCTGTAGGACAGGCAATCAAGTCCGGCAAACATGAAAGAGGGATTTTGATTTGTGGCACTGGAATAGGAATGGCAATTGTTGCAAATAAGATACCCGGCATTCGTGCGGCTCAATGCCATGATACCTATTCCGCCGAACGGGCCAGAAAAAGCAATGATGCACAAATCATCACATTGGGTGCCCGTGTTATCGGTGAAGAACTGGCAAAAACAATCCTTCAGGCCTGGCTTGATTCTGAATATGAAAAAGGTAGATCAGAGCCTAAGGTAAAAAGAATTGCGTATTACGAAGATAAAGCAATTTCCGAGTAATCCTACATAATTCCATAGACTATTAATTGGTATCGATTAAAAGTCTATGGAACAGGAGATCCTCGTATCAATCATTTGACGAAACTGTATAAAAAGATAACTGACAGGTCATATCCTCACTGCAGGAAGCGATTTTATGATATTGGCGTGGCTTTATCATTTCAGGTTGATGCACAACTGAATATTCACTTTCTTTCTCAATTTCTTTTTTATCATTCAAAAATTCCATTACCAAAGATCCTGATAATATCTTTAATTTTGCCCAGACACCCTCTTTTGTATTATGGCATTCCTTGAAAGATTTTGGTAAAGTTTTTACATTCCATATTGGCAAAGTTTTATAGCAAACCAATTTACCATCCCCATAATTCTGTTTTACAGCATTCATCATTTCCTCATTATCTATTAAAAATAATCATGATTTAGATTCTATACTTAAATATATTCCAATTTGTTACAAATTTACTCAATTTTATTATCAGACCTATAAAAATCGGGACATTTCAAGACGGGTATTGCAATTTCCTGACCTTTTTTCTGAGATTCAATACAGAATTCGGCCACATAAGTCGCCATATATCCCCGCCATGCATCCGGACCTTGTAATTTTCCAACCAGACATTCATTAATGAATTCCTGTATTTCAATATTATAGGCTTCCAAAAACCAATCCTGCCAATTTGCCAAAATTTGATCATACCGTTTTTCATGCTGGCATATTGAAACAGCAGCAGGAGCGGGTAAGCTGGCCACACCTTCTTCACCCACAATTTCACATTTGATATCGTAACCATATTGACAGTTTACAAATAATTCCACATTAATTCTGATTCCTGATTGGGTTTCCAAAAGTGCAAACTGAGGATCCTGCAAGCCTTTTGGCGCTTTTGATGTTTTACGGATTGGAATCATACTTACGGTAACAAATTCATCGTTCAACAACCAACGAAATATATCCAGTTCATGAATTAAGGTATCCGTTATAACCATTTCAGATGTAAAATTCTCTGGACACTCCTGATTCCTATGTGCCGCATGTATCATCAGGATCTGGCCTAATTTTTTATCTTGAATGATTTTTTTCAGTTCTTGATATCGCCGATCATAAGAGCGCATAAATCCAACCTGAACTAAACGTTTTCCATATGTTTGCTCAGTCTCGATGATCGCTTGACATTCCTCGATTGTCGTTGCCAGCGGCTTTTCACAAAAAATGAATTTTTTTGCCTCAATGCCAGACAATATATATTCCGCATGGGTTTTACCTGAAGAGGCAATGATAATTGCATCCACCTCTTTCGCTTGAATCAAATCGTTCCCTGATTCATATGCTTTAGCATCCAATCCATATGTGGAAATGGCATTCTGTGCAGATTTTTTATCAATGTCACTGACAGCAACAACCTCGACTCCTGATAAAAAGTTCGTACATCGTTTGATATGATCCTGACCAATAGCTCCAGTACCAATGATTCCAATCTTTAACGTTTTGTTACCTGATATTTGTTTAATCATCATCGAACTCTTTTCTTGGATTTTTTATTTAAACAAAATGACAAAAAAATAAATAAAATATTT
>NZ_JAXOQA010000008.1:0-41933 GCF_047307945.1 Commensalibacter sp. A3DC
TGTCGATGATTGTTTTTTTGGCTAATGCCTGGCAAATCTTTTGCGGGAACGGAATAGGATAAGGTTGAAATCGATATAAATATCGTACATACAAATATCCTGATAAAAATATTCAATTTTCCATCCCTTATCGCTATTTCTTTTTTCCTTAATAAAGAATAATTATATTATTCTATCCTACTGTTTTTTATAGATTGTTATAAAATCAGTATAATATTATTTTTTTTCCGACTAAAGGCTTTTTGATTAATGTCATCTTCTAAAACCGAACCTGAAACAAATTATCAAACCCTTTTACAAACGCATCCAGACTTTATTATTGATGAAAAGAAGGGGCTCTGTTTTGGTAAAGTTCCACTTCAATCTCTTACTGATCATTATGGTAGTCCTGTATGGGTAATCAATGCAGATATATTAACATCACGTTTTCAAAAACTTTCTAAAGCATTTCTGCAAAACAAAATGGACATTTCTATTCATTATGCTGTGAAAGCAAATGATCATCTGGCCATACTTGATCTTTTGGCAAAAGAAGGAGCGGGAGTTGACATTGTCAGTCTGGGTGAATTAAAGAGAGCACTAAAAGTCAATATCAACCCACGAAAAATTTGTTTTTCAGGAGTGGGAAAAACAGAGGAAGAATTAAGAGCCGCCATTCAATTAGAAATAGGCCAAATCAATGTTGAGAGCCGTGAAGAGCTTCATCTTATTTCTAAAATAGCAATGGATACAGGAAAAAAAGCTGCAATTTGTTTAAGAGTCAATCCTGATGTCGATGCCAGAACGCATCATAAAATTACTACAGGTTTGGCGGAAAACAAATTTGGTATCGCTTATGAGCAAGCTCTTCAGGTTTACAAAGAAGCAAGCCAACTGGATAATATTCTCCCATTGGGATTTGATGTCCATATTGGTAGTCAGATTTCATCTGTAGAGCCCTATAAAAAAGCTTTTTTAAAAATGGCGAAACTTGTTAAACAAGCACGTAAAGAAGGATTAGAGGTCTCTGTTCTAGACTGTGGAGGTGGTTTTGGCATTTCTTACTATGACGAAAAAGAGTCCGACCCATATGCTCTAGCTAATTTAATGCAAGAAATTTTCTCTTCCCTTAATATCCGTATTTGCATTGAACCTGGCCGCTGGCTGGTTGGTCCGGCAGGCATCCTGATCAGCAAAGTAGTCAGAAGAAAAAACAATGGACCAGATGCATCCCCTTTCATTATTCTTGATGCTGCCATGAACGACCTTTTGCGTCCAGCGATGTACGATGCGTGGCACGGTATCTTACCTATACAGGCTGAAATATATAAGCGTCCCTTGGAAAAACAGAATATTGACGGTCCAATATGCGAATCCAGTGATATTTTTGCTCGCCAACGGTTACTTCCACAATTAAGGGAAAATGATGAAATTGCCATTCTGGATGCCGGTGCCTATGGACATGTCATGAGTTCCTCTTATAATGCCCGTCCCCAAGCTTTACAATTGATGATCAAGGATAAAAGATTATTTGTTATCAAACCACGACAAACATTTGAATCCTTATGGAATAATGAAACTATACCCAACGGATAATTGATTTATATTATACCGAACAAGTAAGCACAGTCATTATGGCATTCAAATTGGTTTTCTTTTATTTATAAAGGTCAATAAATAAAAATATATTTAATAAATATGTTTTTATTTCATTAGGTTTTAATCAAAAAAAGCACTTTATTTTTTTAGTGCTTTTTTAAAAATTATTTCAGTCTATAGCTCACACCATAATCGCATCAAATTATGATAAACATTTGTCAACTCTAAAATCTGAGGATCATTATCATCCATTCTGGTTCTTAACTTAATAATCGACATATCCAGATCAAATAAAACCCGCCTCTTGTCAGAATCTCGAATCATTGACTGGGTCCAGAAAAAAGATGCCCAACGACTGCCACGCGTTATTTTACTGACAGAATGCAAGCTGTAGGTTGGGTAAACAATCATGTCGCCAGCAGGAAGCTTGATTGATTGCGCACCACTTGGATCATGCATGATCAGCTCTCCACCATCATAATCCACAGGATTATTTAAAAACAAAGTCGAGGATACATCCGTTCTGATACGCATATTGGCTTCATGAATTGGACGTAACGCATTATCAACATGATCGGGAAACTCCATGCCTTCATCATAACGGTTGAATAAAGGCGGGCAAACCCGATAAGGAACAACTGCGGAATTGAAAATCGGATTACGTCCCAGAGCTTTCAATATAATTTCTCCCAATTCTTTACTTTCGGATGATTTCTGGTCAATTTGTATATTACGCTTGACCTGGGCAGATTGTTCACCTGCTGTTACCTTACCATCTACAAAAGGCGCCCGTCTATAAACAGACTGAACGTAAGCCAACTCTTCTTTATTTAAAACTTGAGGAATATGAATGATCATCAAACTAACCTAATTATATTTTGAAGTTATTCTAACATGTTCAAACTGAACATAAATGCTCTACCATTAGATGGTGTCACACGATTACTGAATAAAGAGTCATAGTTCAAACGGTTGGTCAGATTGTAAATATTGAACGACACTTTCCAATGATCGTCGAATTTATGAGAAAGCATGGCATCAATCGTTACATTTGATGGTACTTTTGCATTGTTTCTGTTATTCAAATAAACTGGTCCACGCCATGTTACACCTCCACCAATCAACAGGTTGTATGGTGTATTGGGCATTATATTATACGTTGTCCATAAATTTCCCTGATGAGAGGGAACATAGAACATGCGATTTCCCTTGACATTAGGCGTTAAAGAACCTGTAACTTTGCTATGATATGCAGCAAAGGCACCATAAACGCTCCAATTATTCGTAATATTACCGGATATACCCAATTCAATCCCCTGATTGTAACCTTTGTCACCCGTACTTGTCACCGCTCCTGACAATGGATCACTAACCATCTGGTTGCTTTTTTCAAGATGGAACAAAGATGCTGTCAGTCCCAACCGCTGATTCAAAAGACTCCATTTTCCACCCAGTTCATATAAATGGCTTTTTTCCGGTTTCATTCCGTTTTGACCATCCTTCATCGGTGCATACGAATTCGTCAAATACATACCTAATGGCGTTGTAGAGGATGACCATGTGAAATAGTAGGCCTGATTTTCATCAGGATTGAAGAGCAAACTTACTGTCGGATTGAACACATTATCGTTCGTCGACATACGGTGCGTTGTAAAGGATTTGCCCCCTTGGGTATTATAAAACGCTTCCCAGTTGTCATAACGGAAACCACCCTTAATTGACCAGGCTTTGGTGAACCATATCTGGTCATACAAGAAAACACCAACATCACGGGAATGCCCATATCTACGGGATGGATCCCCTACTTTACTGTTGGGATCACCAGGCATGATATGTATTGGATAATCAATCGCATCCGTTGGATGAACAAGATTGTTGTTTGGCAGGGATGCGGAAAATTGCCCGTAATGACGGCTTTCATGAGCATAGGCAATGTCAACACCAGCCGTTAATTGATGTTTGATAAAACTTGTATTGAAATTGGCAATTGTTGATAAAACGTTTTGGAACGACCAAGTGCTCTGTTCATATGGACTTGGACCTGCCGTTTGAATAATAGCATCCTGAGGACGACCATCAAAATATGGGTCACTACAATCTGCTGGCGTACATTTAGGTCGTGTAACAGAAAACTGACGTTGATAATTACCATATCGAGTATCGTTATGGATAACAATATCAGGAGTGATGTTATAGGTTAAGCGTCCCGTAACCTGGTTATCCTGGGTTTGGTCCTTATCCATTTTGTTACCATACCAATTTCCCCTTCTTATTCCATATTCAGTCGCAGGTCTACCAATTGTATGACCAGGTTTTGTAATTACAGGAACACCATAATCAGGAATGCGATCATCCTGTTGATGTACAAATTGCAAAACATAACTTAAATCTGTTCCCAGACCAAAAGCTATGGATGGCGCCAGACCCCAACGATGGGAATATAAATTATCTCTTCCCACAACATTATTGCTGTTGGCCATACCTTCCATACGAACAGCAATATTATCATTAATCTGCTTGTTCAAATCAAAAGTGCCACGGTAATAATCACCGTTTCCACCAGTAAATTCAGCTTTATATTGATCTTTCAAAATTGGTTTTTTTGTTACAACATTAATGGCACCACCCGTAGTTCCATTCCCAAATACAGATGAAGATGGACCCTTAATAACCACAACATTTTCATAATTGAAACTGTCACGGCTATAAACACCGAAATCTCTCAGGCCATCTTCATAAATATCATTCTGGGCCTGAAAACCGCGGATGAGAAACTGATTTCCGGACATGCCGCCACGTCCCTCCCCAACGGAAGAGGTTACCCCCGGTACATTTTTTAATGCTTCATCAAGAGATTTGACATTTTGCTCTTCCATAATTTTGGCCGGAACAAGATTGATATTCTGAGGGGTATGCATGATATCCTGTGGCATCAAACTGACACCTGTATTCTGCGTCAGAATATTATCATTCTTTTTTCCACGAACAAGAATATGCTCATTCGTTGTTGACTGGTTATCTGTTGTTTGATCTTTTGTTATTTGTTGATTTACTTTATTTGCTGATGCTGCAACAGCATTGTTCGATTTTTCTGCATTTGCAGATTTGGTGATAGCGGCATTCCCTAATAATCCGACCATTACTGCCAATGATACAGGTTGAAGCGTCCTTTTTATTCCTGACAATTTAAAAATCCATCCAATAAAATACTGATAATGATAATTAATAACATGAGATATTGAGAATCATTATCAGTATACAGATACAATTGCAACTGGCGGAAATCAAATAAATCATGATGGTTTGCAAATGAATAAATGGACAACAAATATTGTAAAATTGTTTTTTACATATTTTTAAAGAGTTATAATAAATTTCATCCGTTTGAGATTGACTGAATTTTAATTCAAATTTTCAAAATATGTGATAATAATACAATAGGTATAAAAAATAAATGTTTTATAAATATGACAAATTATTGGTTAATTAAATCGGAACCTTCTGCTTTTTCATGGCAGGAACAATTGAGAAACAAAATCGAACCCTGGACAGGGGTGAGAAATCATCAAGCGAAAAAAAATCTACAATTAATGAAAAAAAATGATCTGGCTTTTTTCTACCATTCCAATGAAGGTAAGGAAATTGTTGGTATTGTAAGAATTGATAAAGAGGCCTATCCCGATCCGACCGATACAGAACACAGATGGTTTTGTGTGGATGTAGAGACAATATGTTCGGTACCTGTACCCATTACCCTAAAAAAAATCAAATCCATTCCTGAACTGGAAGATATAACACTTATTAAACAATCCAGATTGTCAGTAATGCCAATCAGTTCAGAACATTGGAAAATTTTATGTGATCTTGGAAATGTGAAATTATAAGTCAATTCATTTTTTCTTGCTAAAATTTAATAAACACTTGGACAAATTATGAAAAATAACAATAAACAAATTCCCGATCATATTCATCTTTACCAGCATGATATACCTTCCGGACTAGATCTTGGAAAAATAGTCGCAATTGACACTGAGACCATGGGATTAAATCATGATCGAGACCGGCTTTGTTTGATTCAGTTAAGCAAAGGGGATGGACAGGTTCATATTGTCCAGTTTGTACCCGAACGGCTTGGTGGTAAAGGGTTCAATTCCTGCCCCAATCTAAAAAAATTACTTACTGATCACTCCATTGCAAAATTAATGCACTTTGCCCGATTTGATGTCGGGATATTACAAAAAACCTTTCAAATAAGTATGAAATCCGTAATTTGTACAAAAATTGCAGCTAAATTGGTCAGAACTTTTACGGATAAACACGGACTGGCTGTTCTATGCAGAGAATTACTCAATATTGAATTAAGTAAACAGCAACAAACTTCAGATTGGGGTTCACCAACCCTGAGCATTGAACAATTGACCTATGCAGCTGCAGATGTTCTTTATCTTCACCAATTGTGGGAAATCTTGAAAGTTTTATTAATCAGGGAAAACCGTTTGGAAATTGCAGAAGCCTGTTTTTCATTTTTACCAACAAGAGCCACCCTGGATCAGCTCGGATATCTAGATCCTGATATATTCGATCATCGTGGTTAAGAATTTAACAGTTTCATTTCATTTTGAAACTCTATATATATTATTATATCTGTTTTAATAATAATTAAATTTAATCAAGTGCATTGAAATGACCAAAATTGCCTCATCAGAGATTGATACAGCTCTTGAAGCTCTATCTATAGAATCTAATGGCATCCTGGATTTGATTAATGCACTTCGAGACAAAACCGAACTTACTCAATCTTTCTTGGAAACCGCCAATCTCATATCTGAAATTAATGGTCGGGTGGTATTAACCGGAATTGGCAAATCTGGGCATATTGCAAAAAAAATTCAATCAACACTGGCTTCCACTGGTACACCATCTCTCTTTGTTCATCCTTCTGAGGCCTCTCATGGAGATCTGGGAATGATTCAAAAAGATGACATCATTCTGGCTGTATCCGCTTCTGGTGAAACCCAGGAATTATTCAATATAATTATTCATGCAAAACGATTCAGCATCCCATTGATTAGCATAACAACCAATCCGCAATCGACCTTGGCAAAAAATTCCAGCATAATTCTCTCACTTCCCCATTCAAGGGAGGCATGCCCACTGGGATTGGCACCAACGACCAGCACGTTAATGCAACTGGCAATGGGAGATGCCCTGGCAATAACGTTATTGAAAATGAGGCACTTCACCGCATCAGATTTCGGTATTTATCATCCCGGAGGTAGATTGGGCAGCAGACTTAAGATTGTTGAAGATTTAATGCACACAGACAAGGATATCCCCTTGGGGCATTCAAGGATGCCTATCACAGATGCAATCATGGAAATGACTCAAAAAGCCTTGGGTTGCATTGGTATTATTTCTGAAAATGGGAGACTGATCGGGCTGATAACAGATGGCGATCTAAGGCGAGCATTCAACAAAGATATAAGAAAATTGACAACTCAAGAAATCATGAATCCCTCGCCCCTGACCATTAAATCCGATATGCTGGCTGCTGAAGCGCTGAAACTCATGAATAATGATAGTCATCCCATTACCTGTTTATTCGTCGTGGATTCCAGAAATCATCCAATAGGGGTTTTGCACATTCATGACCTTTTACGAGCGGGCATTGCATGAATATGTCAACAAACAGTCAACCGAATGAAGAATCTAGTTCTAAAAACAAAATTGAAAGAACCGATTTTCAGGACAAGGAAAAATATTTAAATCATAGATCACAAAATATCATTGAAAGACGGCATATTCCTAAACCCGCAGAAATGGAACGCCGGAACACCATTATGAAGTGGGTTAAATGGGGCCTACCAATTACAGCCCTTGTTTTGTTAAGTTCCATTGCTGTCTGGCCGGAGATTGATCGGGCTTTGCATACCAACAAGGAAGTGATGAAACAGCTTTCCCGTATCAAGATTGAAAGTGGAACCATGATTGACGCTACTTTTCATGGCTTGGATACACATAATCGACCCTACACCATAACATCTGAAAAAGTTGTTCAGAAATCTAACAATAGCAATCTTATCCATCTAGGCAATCCAAAAGCTGATATTTTATTGCAGGACAATGTTTGGATGATGGTCACGGCAGACAAGGGAAATTATACACAGCATGAACAGGATTTAGGATTGATAAAACATGTTGTTTTATACCGAAATGATGGAGTTTTCATGTATAGCGATATGGCAGACGTTGCTTTAAAGTCTTCTGTTGTGACTGGCAACAACTGGATTCATGCTGAAGGACCCTTTGGCATCTTGGATGCCCAAACCTATTTCCTTGACTTGCATGCCGGAATTGCTCAATTTAAGGGACCAGGCCGATTGGTCTTGAATGATGATAAAAAAAATAATTCCTCCAATCCTACTCAAGCTAAATCATCGGAATAAAATTGATGAATAAACGCAATTTATTACCTTTTGCCATTTCAAGTATCTTTTATGGTTTTTTCAACATCCATACTGTCCATGGTCAAAGTATAGATCTATCACATGGTGGACAGATTACGGTTACAGCTCTTGGAGGATTTGACTGGGATCAAAACGCCAAAAAAGTGACCGCCTATAATCAAGCCAAGGCAGTTCGTGAAAATGTAACGGTCACAGCAGACAGACTTATCGCCTATTATCGAAAAAAAGCTGGCGATACAGAATCAAAGTCCTCCCAAAACCCCAATCCTCAACAAAAAAGCGGTGATATAACTCAAAGCGATTCAGGTTCAAATGAAATATATCGTCTGTACGCTTATGGTCATGTTCATATTTATACGAATACCGATCAGGCCTGGGGAGATAAAGCAGTTTATGATATTGATCAGGCAACCCTGGTTTTAACGGGTAAACATATGAAATTAACCACCCCTCAAAATGTCATGACCGCAAAAGATGCCATGGAATATCACTCCCAAACCAGAATGTCAGTTGGTCGGGGTGATGCAACCGTAATTAATATCAAGGATGGTCGACAAATCAATGCGGATGTACTGGTTGGCTATAGCAGCCCTGATGATCAAAAAAAACCTGAACAAAAAAATAACGTGACTGACAGTAAGAAATCTGATGACCTTACCAAATCCGGAAAGTTGGAAAAAGTCAACGCATTTGGTAACGTTGTCGTGCGAACCCAATCTGAAACTGTTCGTGGAGACCGCGGTGTTTATGTTCCCAATACAGGAATCGCCCGCATCGTGGGCAATGTTCATATCACAAGAGGCCAAAACCAGCTAAATGGTCATGCTGCCATTATCAACATGCATACCGGTATTGCTCACATGACAGAAATGCCTGGTCAAAGAGTCCAGGGACTGGTCGTTCCAAACCAAGCAAATCAAAATAATCAACCAAGCGATAAAAAATAGTTTTTAATTTTTATAAGTGAGTTTCAAATTCCATGCCTGAAACCGAATCTGCTTCCAATAATACATCATCAACCAAAAATTTACCTGATAATGAAGGGCTATTTGCAGACAACATAGGAAAAACCTATAAAAAACGACAGGTTGTCAAAAACGTGTCTTTACGCGTTCATCGAGGAGAAGCTGTCGGTCTTTTGGGCCCAAATGGTGCTGGCAAGACTACAAGTTTTTATATGATTGTTGGGTTAGTTCAGCCAGATACAGGATCAATTCGTCTTGATAACACAGATATTACCAAATTGCCAATGTATCGGCGAGCAAGACTTGGCATTGGTTATCTGCCTCAAGAGGCAAGTATATTTAGGGGGTTGAATGTAGAACAAAATATTATGGCAGTTCTGGAAGTTGTTGAATCCAATGCCGATAAAAGACATGAAACGCTTGATGGATTATTGGCGGAATTCGGAATTTCACATTTACGACATTCCCCCTCCCTTTCCCTATCTGGTGGAGAAAGACGCCGTTTGGAAATCGCCCGAGCGCTTGCCAGCGATCCGAATTACATTCTTCTGGATGAGCCCTTAGCTGGAATTGATCCAATTGCTGTCGGAGAAATTCGTGATCTTGTTTCCCATCTCAAGGATCGTGAAATTGGTGTGTTAATTACGGATCATAATGTAAGAGAAACCCTGGAAATTATTGATAGGGCATATATCATGAACAGTGGCCAGCTTCTTATGGAAGGACGTCCTGAAGAAGTGGTCGCTCATGAAGATGTACGTAGAGTTTATTTGGGGGAAAAATTCACATTATAATTCACCTTAACGGTTAAAAGTTAACTATAGATCTTACCGTTAATCAAAATGATAGAACAATTACCACCCACGCGTTGATAAAGCTTTAATTTTGAAAAATTAGATACTAGAATAGTAAGGAATATAACTAAGGGAGAACCGTAATGGATATTTCCATCTTTGGTAATAAAATTGATATTCCTGATTGGTTTAGAAACAAGATTAATCAAAATCTTCAAGAAATCACGCAAAAATATTTTAAAAATATCGTTGATTGTTCAGTAACATTTAACAAATCCCCATCCGATTATCGTTGTCAGATACATATCCATGCTTCTCGATCCCTTTCATTACGTGGAGAGGCAAATGCAGATAATGTACAAGAATCTTTTAATATTGCCCTTGAACATTTACATAACAGACTGAAAAAATATAAGGGAAGGTTGATTACAAAAAGAGATCATGCCCCTCCCGCTCATGAATTATTCGAAGGCAACCAATATATTATTGATAATGATATCCCCTTGGAAACATCGGTGGAATCTCAAAAAGATGCAAAAATCATTGATAAAAAAACGACTCATATAGACACATTATCGCTTCAAGATGCCATCATGGTTCTAGATTTATCAGAAAGACCGGTATTGATGTTTAAAAATCTGGATAATAACCGTATCAATGTCATATATAAGCAAAATGAAGATAGGATAATCCTACTGGATTCAGGAATGATATCTTGAACAAAAAACAGGGAGTTATCCCTGTTTTTTATATTGAATATTATCTTGTTATTATCAATTAATGAACCATGATAGGCATCATTTCCTGCTGCAAGATCGCAGCATATGCTGTCTTGGCATTATCTGTCACTGCCATAGGTGTCCCATCAGCCGCATGAATGGCAAATGCCTGTTCACCATTGATCGTGATTTCCTTTACGTAAGCCAGTTGGGACACACCCAAGGCTTTTAGCTGATTGTCTGTTAAATGACGAACATCAACAACGTCACTACCTTCCTGGGTCGCAATTAATTTAGATTTTTCCTTGATGTCGAAATCTTTCATAATTGATCAAGACCTCCTTTAAAAACAGATGGCAAGATAATCCTGCATCTTTTAATATAATATCATTCTTTTTCTGTAAGTTGCAAACTTCGTATCGCACCAGAGCGATAGGCATCTGATGTGCCAACTTTCTGTGACATAACTTTATTATATGATTTACGCCTTGCATTGGAATTTTGTACTATTTCAATATGGCGAATTCTTGTCTCCGGTTTGGGACGGATAATATCAATATGAAGCAAACCATTATCCAGCCATGCTCGTTCAACCTTGATACCCTCAGCCAAAATAAAAGCTCTCTGAAATTGCCTTGCCGCAATTCCTCGGTAAAGAAATACACGCTCTTCATTATCTTCAAGCTGCCTGCCACGAATGACCAGCTGATTATCTTCCTGCGTTATTTGCAAATCTTCCATCATGAAACCAGCCACAGCCAAGGTAATCCGTAAACTGGAAGATCCAATTTGTTCTATATTATAGGGCGGATAACCATCAGAAGTCGATTTTGCCGCTCGTTCTAAAATCTGTTCCAAATGATCAAAGCCCAGGAACATAGGCGATGTAAAAAGCCTTCCTGACATGAAAGCCCCCTCCTTTAATATATTGAAGCGAGACATATAACTAGGCCCAAAATGGCACCTATCTATATTTATTATATGGAATAATCGCCAAGGACTACAAGTATTATATCTTTTAAAATTAGATTTCGCACTATAACAAAATATTGTATTAATATATTAAATCTTTATATAGACAATGATAGAATAATTTAAACTATGGCACAAATTTAGAAAATGAATGACGATATTGAAACAAGACCTGTTTTACTTGCAACCAACCCTTTTTTACGTAAAAAAAACAAAATCGTTGAAAAAGAGGATTTGAAAGACGTAAAAGAACTTTTACCCATGATGTTTGAAACCATGTACAAGGCAGGTGGTATCGGTTTGGCTGCTCCTCAGGTTGGAATTGGGCTGAGATTTTTCGTTATTGATCTCATGCAGAATAATCAGTCAGAAAAAATTGTCATTATAAATCCTGAAGTTATTGAGAAATCAGAAGAATTGGAAAGTTATAAAGAAGGTTGCTTGTCTTTTCCAGATCAATATTCCGATGTAATTCGCCCTGAAAAAATTAAAATCAGCTATATGGATATTAATGGAAGTCGCCAAGAAATGGAGGCTGATGGATTGCTTGCACGTTGTATTCAACATGAAACAGATCATCTTGATGGAATATTGTTTGTGGATCATATTTCAAGCCTTAAACGTAACATTATTATGCGTAAAATTATCAAAGAGCAAAAAAGACACCGCTAATTATATATACGAGAAGCTAGGATGCGTATTGTCTTCATGGGAACACCGGATTTTGCTGTTCCCGCTTTACAGGCACTTTATCAAGCCGGACATGAAATTGTTGCCGTATATTGTCAACCTCCCCGCCCTGCTGGCAGAGGGAGGAAAATAACTCCCTGTGCCGTGCAAAATATTGCCGAGCAATTGCATATTCCCGTCTTTTCACCCATCAAATTAAAAAACCAGCCAAAAGAATTTGAACAGTTCGCTTCTTTTAATCCTGATATAGCCATAGTTGCAGCTTACGGACTTATTCTACCTGAGGAAATACTTACACTACCTAAATTAGGCTGTATCAATATCCATGCAAGTCTTCTTCCACGCTGGCGAGGAGCCTCGCCCATTCAGACGGCAATCTGGTCAGGTGACCAAAAATCAGGTGTCAGCATAATGCAGATGGACAAAGGTCTTGACACAGGAGCCGTTTATATTGAAAAGTCTATTCCAATTACAAAAAAAACGACAACTCAAATTCTTCACGATCAACTTGCGCAATTAGGGGGTGAACTCATACTTGAAACCCTTTCAGAATTGACAGAAAATCCAAATTCAAAACCAGTTCCACAATTATCAGGGCTCGCAACCTACGCTAGGCAATTGACAAAAGAGGATGGCAAAATTGATTGGAATCAATCAGCTGAATCTATTGATCGACAAATTCGTGCCTTGACACCCTGGCCTGGGACATTCTGCTTTCTAGAAGGAAAATTACTTAAGATTCTTAAAGCTGAGCTCAGCTCTCAATCAAGCATGGCAGAATCTGGAACAATTATACATCCTGATTTTTATGTGGCATGTGGTGAAAATCAGGTCCTTAAAATTCTGGAATTACAATTGACTGGAAAGAAAAAAATGCCAATCAATGAATTTCTCAAAGGTTATCATCTCAAATTAAATACAAAACTTGTCTAATGAATTTTACCATACAGAGATGGGCCGTCAAAATCGAATATGATGGTACAGGTCTTGTTGGATGGCAACGGCAGGATAACGGCCTTTCTGTTCAGCAAATATTAGAAGAGGCTGCCTGCAAACTATGCAACGGTCAATTTAAAATAGCCAGCATTACCGCCGGTCGGACAGATGCCGGTGTTCATGCCTTGGGACAAGTGGCCCATCTTGATTTTCCGGCACATATACCCTTAACAGCCAAAAAAATTCGCGATGGCTTAAATTACTATATGAAACCTCATGCCGTTACAATCTTGCAATCAGGGCTGGTTAATGCAGAATGGAATGCACGTTTTTCTGCAATAAAACGAAAATATATTTATGTCATTCTCAACCGTCAGAGCCGTCCTGCTTTGGATATTAATCATGTATGGCATGTACGAAAGAAATTAAATGTCGATGCTATGAACGAAGCTGCTCAAACCTTATTGGGAAGCCATGATTTTACATCATTCAGAGCTACTGCATGTCAGGCAAAGTCACCAATCCGTATTTTGGACAAATTTAACGTTTATCAAATTGATGATAAAATTTATTTTGAAACACAGGCCCGTTCATTTTTACATCATCAAGTACGTAATATGGTAGGAACCCTTAAAATGATTGGAGACGGATATTGGCCAATAAAACAGGCCTATGCAATTTTACAGGGTAGAGATAGAAAATTGGCAGGAATCAAAGCTCCTGCAACTGGTTTGTTCCTCAAGGAAATAACCTATCCAGATGACCCTTTTCAGTGAACAGCTGACAATTCATGTGATAATCTGACAAGTGTATCACTGTTACAAATTGACAAAACAAACAACAATATTACTTCTGAAAAAAACAAACTGATAACAACGATTAGAGATTGTTTATTGTTAATCTGTAATCCCACTTTAATCGTCATCCATGATATCCAGATCATGTAAGCCAGATATAAAATCATTAAAACCGCCATAAAGCCCAATATAATTGATGGCGTAAAACCAGGTAACGATACAATCATCATACCTATAATCAAATCTAAAATTGGCATCCATTGACACCAACAATAACTTGAAACTGTTCTTTTCCAAAATCTTTCCTTATGCCAAAGGACGGAAAAAGAATGAATCAAAATCGGTATAAGTAATACTGTACATAATTTATATAAAAATAATGATATGGTAAAAATAAATAAATATGCTTTTTTTGCCTGAACAATACTTAATATATTAAAACCATCAATGACCACTAATAATGCTATCCACGGTGCCAGAGCACTTAACACTCCATCTGTTGAAGAGGGAAACAAATTTATCCCTTCTTCTTTACCACCCCCCAGAGCAAGCATTCCCTTGAAAATATCTTTGAGCTTTGAATCAGAAGATTTCTTTTGATTATTTGAATTAAGTGTCATAGGAAATAATTTTTCAAAAACTGTGTGTAAATTGAACTTAATTTTTTTAAATCTTCAATGGGTACAGCTTCATTCACTTTATGCATAGTTTGCCCGACAAGACCAAATTCAGCAACATTACAATAATTTGAAATAAACCGGGCATCGGAGGTTCCCCCCCCTGTATCCAGACGTGGTTTGACAGATGATATTTCTTCAATTGCCAAACGAATTGCCTGCACTTCATTTCCTGGTTCTGTCAAAAATGCCTCACCAGATACAACTATATCTATTTGACAATGTTCTGCAACACGTCTTGCTTGAGTTTCAATCCAGCCTATTAAAGAATTTCCATTATGTAAATGATTGAAACGAATATTTAACCGCGCCGTCGCAGTGGCAGGAATTAAATTTGTCGTTTTATTCCCTACATCAATAGATGTCACTTGAACAGATGAAGGCTGAAACCATTTATTCCCCTTGTCTAAAGATAATGTTGTTAAAGAGGATAATATTTCTATCAATTTATGAATTGGATTATCTGCAAGATGAGGATAGGCGACATGTCCCTGGATACCTTCAACAGTAATAACCGCATTCAAACTACCCCGACGCCCAATTTTAATTACATCACCCAACTCCTGTGCTGATGTTGGTTCACCCACCAGACAAAAATCAGGAATATGTTTTTTTTCCTTCATCCACTCAAGTACTTTAACAGTACCATTAACACCGGGCCCTTCTTCATCTCCGGTAATCAAAAAACTTAATGACCCAGTAAAATTAGCTTGAAGAGATAGGAAATTTTCAACCGCTGTTACAAATGCAGCAATGCCACCTTTCATATCACAGGCACCACGTCCGTAAATGATATTATCTTCAATAACGCCTTGAAAAGGATTGTGTTGCCAATGATTATTCCCCGCAGGAACAACATCTGTATGACCAGCAAAACATAAATGTGGCTTTCCTGTCCCGTAACGCGCAAAAAAATTCAAAACGTTGTCATTACCTTCACCATAAGGCAAATCATATATTTCAAAACCGATCTTTTTCAGTCTTGTTTTTAAAATATCCTGCGCTCCAAGATCTTGTGGTGTAACTGACGGACAACGAATCAGATCTTGCAATAGCTTCACGGGATCGTGCATATTAAATGGAACCAATCTTTTTCAGTATTTAACTTCTTAACAGCTCATTGATTGAAGTTTTTGAGCGTGTCCTTTCATCTACACGTTTGATAATAACCGCGCAAGCCAATCCAGGTAAAGTATTGCCGTCTTCACTTACCGCTTTTTTAGGCGGAAGGGTTCCGGGAACAACAACTGAATAAGCTGGTACCCGTCCCATGAACACTTCTCCGGTATTACGATCAATTACTTTCGTTGACGCACCTAAAAATACACCCATTGAAAGGACACTGCCTTTTTCAACAATAACTCCCTCTGCCACTTCACAGCGGGCTCCGATAAAACAATCATCTTCAATAATGACTGGAGCAGCCTGCAGGGGTTCCAATACTCCACCAATACCCACACCACCACTGATATGACAGTTTTTACCGATTTGTGCACAGCTCCCAACCGTTACCCAAGTGTCAATCATGGTTCCACTATCCACATAGGCACCCACATTGACAAAACTTGGCATCAAAACAACATTTGAAGCAATATAGGCTGAACGACGTACAATTGATCCTGGAACAGCACGAAAACAGGCTTTTGCAAAATCGGCATCCCCCCAGTTGTTGAATTTTAATGAAACTTTATCATAAGCGGCAATGCCAATTTCACTTTTCATGGCATGATTATCGTAAAGACGAAAAGACAAGAGTACCGCCTTTTTAATCCATTCATGTATTGTCCATTTTTGATCGGCTTGTGTTGCAACCCGTAACTTGCCAATATCAAGAAGATTTAATACTTGATCGACCGTTTCCCTTGCAACTCCCTGTGTTGTGGGCGATAATTGGGCCCGATTTTCCCATAATTTATCAATTTCATTTTGCAAGGCATCTATATCTGTCATAAATTTTTTCCCTTATCAAATAATAAAATAATTTATATTATAATACTTTACCAGAACGAATTAAGGTCCCTGATCCACCTTCAGTAAATAATTCCAGTAAACAGGCATGTGGTACTCGTCCATCCATAATTACTGCAGCTTGGGCGCCAGCTTTAACTGCCTCTAGACATGTTTCAATCTTTGGAATCATTCCACCTGTTATAATTCCTGATGCTATTGCTTCCTTGGCTTCCTCTTCCGTTAATTCAGAAATAAGATTTCCATCTTTATCCAAGACACCCGGTACATCAGTTAACATAAATAATCTTGATGCCCTGACTGCTCCGGCAATTGACCCTGCGGCAATATCGGCATTAATATTATAGGTTTGCCCCTGTTTATCGGTTCCAATAGGTGCGACAACAGGAATTAGTCCAGAACCAGATAAAGCATATAAAACCCTAGGATCAATATGAACAGGTTCACCAACCAGTCCCAAGTCAATTGTTTTCTCACACTTGAGAGTTTCATCCCAGACATGTTTAACAAGCTTGTGCGCCTCGATTAAGCCGCCGTCTTTACCTGATATACCCACTGCCAAAGCGCCAGCCTGATTAATGAGGGTCGCAACCTGCTTGTTGACTGTCCCGGCCAGAACCATTTCAATCACATCAATTATAGCCTCACTCGTAATACGCAAACCATCAATGAAATTCGATTCAATTTCCATCCGCTTCAGCATTTGATTTATTTGGGGACCTCCCCCATGAACAATTATTGGATTGATTCCAACCTGTTTCAAAAGCGCAATATCATGACCGAAATCGTTTGACAAGTGATTGTCAACCATGGCATGACCACCATATTTGATAACAATCGTATCACCCGTATAGCGTCTTAAATATGGCAAGGCTCTTGCAAGCGTCTTGGCTTGTTCATGCGCCTCTTTGGCAGCTTCCTTAACTGACTCTAACGATTGATGATTACCCATAATAGTTAAATCCTGATGATTCTCTTAGATAAGCTGAGCCAAATCAGCCCGAAGTTCTTGAATACCTATATTTTTTTGACTGCTTGTAAAACGTATATAAGGATAGGCAGCAGTATGTTTTGCAATCAAGTCCTTTATCTCTTGTTCTTTTTGTGAAAATTGAACCGAGCTCAAACCATCACATTTTGTCATTACAATCTGAAATGTAACAGCCGCTCTATCCAATAAATTCATAATCTGATGATCACTTTCTTTAAGCTCTATACGAGCGTCAAGCAAAAGCATAACCCTTAAAAGCGTTGGTCTTCCCCTTAAAAAGGAAAACATCATCTTTTGCCAATCTTTTTTAACGGATTGAGAGGCCTTGGCATAACCATAGCCTGGCATATCAACAAAGACCAAACAACCACCAATATTGAAAAAATTCAATTGTTGAGTTCTTCCTGGCTCTGAAGAAGCTCTTGCCAGCATTTTTTGTCCTGTTAACGCATTAATCAAACTCGATTTACCTACATTTGAACGTCCGGCAAAAGCAACTTCCGGTAATAAGGAGGGTTCAAGCTGATTTAACCGTTGTGCACCAAAGAAAAATTTTGCTTCTCGAGAAAAAAGAAGCCGCCCAGCTTCAATAAACTGGGCATTTTCATCATTTTGATGAGTGGATATGCCATCTTTTGAAAACATGGCCACCTATCCTTTTTTTGATTTAGAAATGGCTTGCTTTTCCTTGATTGCCATATGTTTTTGAATAACAAGCTGCTGAATTGCTGTTAACAGGTTATTCCAACTATAATAAATTACCAATCCAACAGGTTGCGTAGCCAGTACAACCATAAAAATAACTGGCATCAATTGAAACATTTTCTTCTGGACAGGATCAATTACTGCAGGATTCAATTTTTGCTGCAAGAACATTGTTGCCCCGAATAACAAAGGCCAAATACCGACATGCAACAAAGGTGAAATAACAGAAGGATCAAAAGGAATAAGACCAAATAAATTCAGTATATTCGTTGGATCCGGTGCTGACAAATCATGAATCCATCCAAAAAACGGCGCATGTCGCATTTCAATTGTGACGTACAAATCCTTATACAAACACCAGAAAATCGGAATCTGAATTAACATCGGCAAACAACCACTGGCAGGATTTACCCCCTGCTCCTTGTACAATAGCATCATCTGCTGATTCATCTGTGCCTGGTCGCCTTTATAGCGTTCACGAATTTCTTTCATTTTTGGCTGCAATTCTTTCATCTTGCCCATCGAATGAAATTGTTTTGAAGCCAAAGGATAAAAAACAAGCTTTACAATCAAGGTAAATGTTAATAAAGCAAGACCGAAATTACCCCATAAACTATTTAACCAATCCAGAACGATAAAAATTGGATAGGTAAGAAATGAAAACCACCCGAAATCAACAGATTTCCAGAAATTGGGAATATGATATTCTTTTTCATAGCGGTTAAGAAGGTGAAGTTCCTTCGCACCAGAAAATACATTTCCATCCGTTACGACAACCTCACCAGGTCCTACAGAAATTGGCTGTTGTGAAGTGAAACCAACCTGGTATGTCCCTTTTTGATTTTCTGAATCTCCTGAATTATTCGCATGATCTTCTGGAACAAATCCATAATGAACTGTCACATTCTTATCCTGTTGTGGAACAATGGCATTTAACCAGTATTTATCGGTTATACCCGCCCAGCCCCCTTTACTGTTCTGACTCCAGGCAATATGATGTTCCCCTTTGGAATTTTCCCGCAGATATTTATAGGAATTTTGTTCCAGACGATCATTTATAATTCCTAATGGCCCTTCATGCATTAAATAGCCGCCAACCTCTTTTGGTGCATATCCACGATTAACACGTCCGTAAAAAACAAAATGAACGGGTTGACTTGATTTATTCTTAACCTTTTGCTCAATATGAAAAAGATATTCCTTATCAAGTGAAATAATTTTCTGGAATTCAATTCCTGCACCATTATCCCAAGTCAGGGTTAAAGGGTGGCCAGGAGTTAATTTTTCTTCATCCGCCTTCCATACAGAAGTTGAATCAGGAAATTTAACAGACGTATTATCCGTATTAAACCAACCTGTTTCAATATAATTGGGTTTTTTACTATCTGCCTTGTCAAGGACTCTAACCAATGGTGAATCAGCTTTAACCGTTTCATGATAGTTTTTTAAAACCAAATCATCGAAAACAGCACCCCGAAGATTGATTGATCCTTTTACAGCGTTTGCCTCAAAAGGAATTCTCACTTCAGGACCAGTCACTTTTGCTATTGTTTTAATTTCATGAGGAATATTGGACTGGGACTGTCCGGTTCCAGTTTGTTGAGTCACCTGTTTTTCATTTTCATGCACTGAAGACGTTTGAGGCGTAAAATATTCAAATGCAAAAAGAATTAAAACAGAAAGTAAAGTCGCCAGAAAAAAGCGCTTATTATCCATTCAAAGCCAGCCAATCATTCTTTGTTTTAGAAAACTAATAACTTGTTTTTTTTGGAGGAACAGGGTCATTTCCACCCGCATTCCAAGGGTTACATCGCAAAATGCGCCATCCACCAAATAAAATGCCCTTTACAACACCATGTTGTTCTATAGCTATCTTCATATATTCACTACAACTTGGATTAAAACGACAATTATGTCCCAAAAATGGGCTTATACACAACCGATAAAAATCAATTGAATGAATAAGCAATTTTTTCATTTACGCATCAAATTTCATGCCAGCCTTCTTTAAAGCATGGTAAAAATCGTGGACGATATGGGGATAAGGTTTTGAAAAAGTTTTGTTACGTCCTATTAGAACCAAATCAACCCCACATAGACATATTTCTTTTCCAGCTTGATAAATCACGGCTCGCAATCGACGTTTTATACGGTTTCGCACAACCGCGTTTCCTACTTTTTTTGTCACGGTAAACCCTACCCTTCCCGGTTGATTATCATGCCTGTTCAAGAATTGTAATACCAAACTGGATGTAGGGATTTTTTGCCCTTGAGCAGCCACTTTCAAAAAGTGCACTCTTTTTTTCAAGTGTAAAAGCTTAAAATCTGATTGAATTGACTGAACCCTTTGTAACCTTATCTTTCTAAAAAGTCGTTCTGACAAAGCAGATCTTACGCAGAAAGACGTTTACGACCTTTGGCCCTACGACTTGAAATAACCTTGCGACCGCCAACAGTAGCCATACGTGCACGAAAACCGTGGCGATGTTTACGAACAATTTTGGAAGGTTGATAGGTACGCTTCACGAAATTTCTCCTTAAAAATATTGCAAATTGTATTTATTCCAGAATAAGCCATCAAAGGTCAACAGAATAATAACTCTTAAAAAGCTGTTTATAATCTGATTATGGGAAATCGTCAATCAAACTCAATAGCCATAAAATGTTTTTTATGATATTTTAAGAGAATTACTCAATATATATAATGCTTGAAAATGACATTTCATAAAAATCAATTCCATTTATGCAAAAATTTATTAAATTATGTTGTCTATTTGCTTGAAGGCGTTTTGGTTTATTTAATTTTAATGTTACTCTATAAATACAATTTAGATATAAAGCTGATTTTGCTATCTGGTTGCCTGATTTTTTGTGCAACTCTTTTTCTAATGAATTTCTTGTTTCAATCGCAAATATATAAAGTTAAAAACAATCATTATCGACAACTTTCACTTTTAAGACATGATGTTAAGGGCTTGTTATCACCAGCCTTATTACAGGCCGATCGCATCATCCTCAATAAGTCTGCTGATAAAAAAATTATTCAATCAGCAGAATCAATCGCCAGTTCTATTGAAAAAACTTCTGATTATCTAAATTCCACAAAAAAGATTGATAATTTATTCTAATTATTTTGAATGAGTTCAATTTTGTAACCGTCTGGATCCTCCACAAAAGCTATGAATGTTTTCCCAAATTTAACGGGTCCTGGTTCACGAGTAATTTTGCCACCCGATTGTCTAATTTTCTCAACCAATTGGGTAACATCATCAACACCAAAAGCAAGATGACCAAATCCTGTTCCCACATTATAGGGCGTTTCACATCCCCAATTATAGGTCAGTTCGAGTTCTGCCCCACCTTTGTCATTACCTTGATAGGCCATATAAACCAATGTATACTTACCCTCTGGCACATCCTTACGACGCACTTCATGAAGCCCCAGTGTTTTATAAAATGAAATGGACTTGTCAAGATCGAAAACCCGAAGCATTGTATGTAAAAACATTGACATTCAATTTTCCTTACGCAA
The DNA here is from genome assembly GCF_047307945.1 of Commensalibacter sp. A3DC. Lineage (NCBI taxonomy): Bacteria > Pseudomonadati > Pseudomonadota > Alphaproteobacteria > Acetobacterales > Acetobacteraceae > Commensalibacter > Commensalibacter sp. A3DC. The sequence continues at coordinate 21,792 of NZ_JAXOQA010000008.1, forward strand.
ATATTTTTGTTCAAATGTCACAGGATTATAGCTTAACAGAAACAGGCCTTTTTGATTTGCAATTGCAACCATTTCGTCTTTGTGGATTAATAACGTTCCCTCTGCCTCGAAGGCGATACCTCTTAATCCGGAATAATGGGCATTATATACCGTTTTTGGACCAATGGTTGGCATATCGGCTTTTCGTTCCTGATTCGGTTTGACCTGTTTGATCAAAATGCCGCCCAAACCTGGTTGCTGACAGTCTTTCGCCCGTTTTAACATGGCATCAGTTCCTTCCATGGCTTCTACAGCAATAACCAATTCATTTTGAACAATACAAGCCTGTCCAATATCAAGCTCTCCTATAACTTTATTAATTTTAATTCCTTTAACAATATCCTGTAAAGCCAATTTATCTGGAATAACATCTCCTAAAATTCCCTCATATACAGGCTGTAAAAATTCATGAGCTCCTCGTACCGTAAACCCTTCCTCATTTAGCACACGAACAAGGGAGGCAAGCAATCCATCATCTCCAGCAAAAAGGGCCTTACCTATTTTTCCTAATATTCTTACCCCTTCCGAGTCTGGACGAAGATCAAAAAACGATGGTCGTTTCACTGGTCCAATCAAGACAAGTTCTTTACAATTATTCTGGCGTAAAATATTTAGAATATGTCCTGCAGCGGCTAATCTTACATATTCATGTGGCCAAGAGCTGACAATATGAGGTTCTGCAAAATCCTTAAAAGCCACAATAAAAATAGAATATCCTTTTTTCTTTGCAGCTTCTGCAACCTTTCCTGGCAAAGGTCCTCCTCCTGCCAAGATACCTAAAACAGGCTGTTGTCGGTTTTTATCCATCTAATATTTAATCATCATTTTCAGAAGAGGAAATCATGCGTCCAACTTTAACCAATCCACGTCGGCTCGGATTCTGAATAAAATCCAGTATTTCCTTTACACGCTCAATATGTCCATATTTTTCGTGCGCTAATTTCAACCGTTCATCAAAAACCATTTCTTGTTCATTTTCTTTCGGGAAAAGTATTCGATAAACACCTCTTAAAGCATGCAACTCCTGATTTTTAACCCCATTTCGTTTCAGCCAAATCCAATGCATTCCCACCAAACGGGCCCGATTACCTATTACACTACCGTAGGGTATGACATCAGATTCAACTCCTGTTACACCCCCTACCAAGGCCCCTCTACCAATTCTTACGAATTGATGAATAGCTGCACATCCCATAATTCGGGCATCATCATCTATGTGAACATGCCCCCCTAGGACAACATTGTTCACAATGATCACTCTATCTCCTAAATAGCAATCATGTGCAATATGAGAGTTAACCATTATCAGACAATCGGAACCTACGCGGGTCACCCCATTTCCGATAGCTGTTCCGCGATGAATTGTCACTTGTTCCCGAACAATGGTACGGGCACCAATGATACAGCTTGTCAACTCACCTTTATATTTCAAATCTTGCGGGGCCAAACCAATTGTAGAGAATGGATAATAGACTGAATCTTTACCCAAAACAGTTTTTCCCTCGACAATGACATTTGCTATAAGTTTTGCACCATCTTCAACAACAACATCATCACCAACAATACACCATGGACCAATATGTATTCCCTGTCCCAACTTAGCTTTTTCAGACACAATTGCCGATGGATGGATATAACAATCACGAGAGGAACGATTTTTTTGTATATTTTTTGTCAGAGTTTCCTCCATCCCCTTAAAATACTTTAAAAATAACTCAATATCTATAATTATGATAAAATTAAGTTTATATTTTAAATATTTCCATAAATGAATTTTTAGCCAACAATCATGGCACTGAAAATTGCCTCAGCCACTGAAACTCCATTAACTTTTGCTATACCGCGAAATTTCCAGACATTTGCACGGTTACGTTCTTTTTCCACATGAATATGCAATTGATCCCCTGGAACAACCGGCTTTCTGAATTTCGCGCTATCCACAGTCATAAAATATACAAGTTTACCTTCGAATTCACTTCCGAGTGTTTTTACAACCAAAACCGCTGCCGTCTGAGCCATAGCTTCAATTATTAAAACACCAGGCATAACAGGATGTCCCGGAAAATGCCCAATAAAAAACTGATCATTTACCGTAACATTCTTAATTCCTGTTGCAGAGCTTCCCAATTTTACATCAACTACACGATCAATAAGCAAAAATGGATATCGATGCGGAATAGCCTTCATTATTCCCTCGATATCAATAACAGATATATCGATTTCACTATTTATTGTATCTGATTGAACTGTAGAATTTTCTAGATTTTTATTCACGTTTTCAAACCATTATAAGAACGAAAAAATTAATTATTATTGCAAAACAAGAATGTTCATTCCTTTTCTTTTGAAGACGACTTAACAAGACGCCTTAAAAAAGCAACATTTCTGAAAAACTCTCGAAAAGGCATTGCCGGACTACCAATTACATCGGATTTAGCATCAATATCCGACATTACACCACATTGTGCACCTATTCGGGCATGTTCCCCAATATGGATATGTCCAATCAAACCTGCCTGTGCAGCAATTGTAACGAAATCCTCCAATCGGGTCGAGCCGGATATTCCAGCCTGGGCTACCACAATGCAGCATTTTCCCATTTGGACATTATGTCCGATTTGAACTAGATTATCTATTCTCGATCCCTCACCAATAACCGTATCTCTTACCGATCCCCGATCAATTGTTGAGTTAGAACCAATTTCAACATCATCTTTCAGGATAACTTTACCTATTTGAGGCACACTTAAAAAACCATGTTCACTAATGGCAAAACCAAATCCATCCTGTCCTATCCTAACTCCTGGATATAATGTAATTCTATTCCCCAGAATTGCACAGCTCAAAGAAACATGACTTCCAATTCGACAGTTTTCACCAATTTCCACACCCTGTTCAATAACAGTATGGGACCCAATAATTGAACCCTTTCCAATTTTCACGTTTGCCTTTATCACTACAAATTCCTGGATTTCAACTTCATCATCAATCTGGGCAGTTGAGTCAATACAGGCAGAAGAATGAATACCGGCTTGAACCGAACTTTTAGGATAAAACAAAGATGCTATTCTCGCCCATTCCAAATACGGGTTTTTTGTTACCAATGCATGAGAATGATGGGGTATTTTATCTGCAAAAGCAGGTGAAACAATTATTAATCCGGCTTTTGTTTGAGATAGCAAGTCAATATATCGTTTATTATCAAGAAAACTAACCTCATTTTGCGTGGCTGATTGCAAAGGTGCAATTCCCATTAAATCAAAAGATTTATCTCGACCATTGCATGCTGGAACAAATTTGGCTTCAGAAGTCCCAATAATCTGTTCCAAGGCAATAGGCGCAGACTTTTTAAAAAAACGAGAATCACCAGGACAATTATTAATTGTATTCAGATTCACTTTATAATAACACCTGATTTTATTAATTATTTAGTTGTTTTCTTTGGTTCAACCGCTTTGGTCTGAGGTTTTTGAGGTTCAGGGTTCGCTGTTGTTGGCATTGTTCCACTTTTTGCCAATTCTTCAGGATCGACATTTGCCGCAGGCACAAAAACAGATGGTAGATTTTTATTAAGCTCTTTTAAAACATCATTTGTAATATCGAGCTCATTAACGCTTAATGCGACTTGCTCACGATGTAGTACCAAATTCATATTATGACTGGAAGCCACATTCTGAATGATCTGAATCAATTCACGTTCAATCTGTCCAAAAGAAACTTGTGCCGCCTCTTGAATAATCCTGCTTCGATTGCGAAAATCCTTTTGTGCCTTTAAAACACGTGCCTGTAACTGACGTGCACGCGATTGAATTTGTTCAGAAGTCATTGTTCTAGCTTTTGCCTGAATTTGCTGCTGTTCCGAACGCCAAACTTTTTGTTCTTTTTGAACATCCTGTTGCAGATTGTCCCTACGGGCTTCCAATAATTTTGAGGCTTCAAGATAAGCGGTTGATTGACGCATAACATCCGGAACACTGATTACCCCAATTACAGCCTGTGGTGGTGGATTGGATTTTGCAATAGGGGCTGGTGTCGGAATTGGTGGTAATGGCAAAACAGGCTGATTTTGATTCTGCATGTCGGTTTCATCGGAATCATCCGTGTCAGGAACAGAAGCAACCGGTACAGCTTTACTAACATTAGCAGTGGAATGCTTTACTGTTTTTGGCGTATTGATAACAGGTTTTGTCTGGCTCCCTTTAGGAATGAACCATCCATTATTCTCGTCCGCGGCATGGACAGAATTATTAAATCCAGAAAATGAAGGAATAATCATTAACCCTGTCACCGCCAAAAAAAGCTTTAAATTTTTTGCCATTATAAATCCTTAAAACTGTTGTCCAAAACCAAATCTTAATAGTTGTACCCGGTCACGTCTCTGTTTGACAATAGGTATACCAACATCAACATTCAACATACCGAAAGGACTTTTCCATGAGATACCAGCACCAGTACTTACACGCGGTGTCATTGAATTTCCCCAAATCGGTGTATAACGATCTCCATCAGTCGCTTTATTGGTATAACGGCGTTTGACACGCATTCCTCCCAAAGCACCCATATCCACAAAATAACGACCCATTAAACCCAGATCACGTGAAGCGGGCATGGGAAAATTAACTTGTGCTGAAGCCGTGTACATGAAACGACCTCCCAGGAAATCTTCCTCACCATGGGATTTACCCTCAACCACATGACTGATTGGATGGGTTCTTGGTCCAACTCCACCATCATAGAAACCACGCAGATTGTTACCACCAAGATAAAAGTTATCAATAACGCTTCTATGATTATGTCCTGAAATATCGCTTATATACCCTGCACCACCACTGATACTCAATGTCCAATCACGATTACCGGTAAAATCATCCAGGGGGAAATACTGGGCAGCATCAATTTTACCGCGAACATATTTCGTGTCACCACCGACACCAGCAAAATCACCACCCAGGCGAACCAAGGTTCCACTGTGAGGATTCATTCTTGAATCTCTCGTGTCATAAGTAATCGTCGTACCAATTTGCGACAAGAATGAATAGCCTTTTTGATCAAGAATATAGAAAGATGAGTGGCTCCAAATATCATGAACCCTTCTTTCCATAATCGAATATGTCCATTGCTGTGACAGAACGTTATTAAACGCGTATCCGATACGGAAAGTTGCGCCATACCTGTTTTCGGCATAGTTCTGATAAGTCTGATAATTATTTTCAAGATAGAATATATCAATTCCCGCAACCATATTTTTACCCAGAAAATATGGATCTGTTATCGAAAAATCAGCTTGTCGAGCATAATAGGCCATCGTACCGTTAATTCCCGCATCAACCCCTGTTCCAAGGAAATTACGCTGCCTTAACCCTATATTTCCCAACACACCGGAATCCGTAGAATATCCTCCCCCTAGTGAGAATTCACCTGTTGGTTTTTCCTGAACATTTACAGAAACCATTCGTTTATCAGGAGCGGAACCTTTACTTTTTTCTACTTTGACAGTTTTGAAATATCCCAAATCCTCAACTGATTGCTTTATATATTTCTCGGTTGTATCAGTAAAAGGATCATTTTCAGCTATAGGCAACTCACGACGGATAACCTTATCCTGAGTCACCGTATTACCGTTAATGTCTATCCTCTCAACATAAACCCTCGGCCCTTCCATAACATCAAAAAGCAGATCAACAATCTTTTTTTCCGGGTTACGCGCAATTTCAGGTCTTACCACAGCAAAGGGATGCCCCTGTGACTGCAATGTCTCCTGAATATCTTTAGCTAAGTCATCAATTTCCTTGCCATCATAGATTTGCCCTTTACGTATTGGAATCATCCGTTGAACTTTTTCAGCTGTCACATTTTCAACATTTGAGCGGGCATCAACCTTACCCAGACGATATTGAGGCCCCTCTTCCATTGTATAGGTGATGTAAAAAGATTTATGGTCAGGTGATAATTCACCCGTAGCATTGATCATTTTGAAATCGACATAACCGTTACGTAAATAAAATCTTCGAATCAATTCCGCATCATAACGGACACGTTCCGGATTATACTGATCGGAAGAGGAAAAGAATCGATACCACGCAGCTTCTTTTGAAGAGGTTACCTGACTTAAACGTGCCTCACTGAATGCATGGTTACCAACAAAAGTAAGTTTTTTAATTAAGGTTTTAGGACCCTCATCAATTCTAAAAACAACATCAATACGATTATGAGACAGGTTGATAATTTGTGGCGTAACAGTTACTGAATAACGTCCTTTTGCACCATACATGGCTAGGATACGCTGACGATCAGAAGCAATCAGTGAAGGGGAATAAACAGAACGCGCCCTCAAGGAAGTGTATTTCTGAATATCCGTATCCTTGAGTTTGGAATTACCCTCATAAGCTACACGATTGATAATCGGATTCTCTATAACCTTGATTTGTAACGTACTGCCGGAACGATGCAGACTTATATCTTTGAATAAACCTGTGGCATAAAGTGTTTTTAAAGAACGATCCAATAAATCCTTATTAAATGGATCACCTGGTTGAGCCAGCATATAAGAAAGAACTGTCGGGGTTTCAACTCGATCATTTCCATATACTTCAATTGATTGGATAATGCCGCCCTGTTTCGTTATTTGATTATCAACAGAACGCTTTTTATTACGGGATTTTTTTATAAAACTTCGACGATAATCCGCTTTTTTATGATGAGATGCATAAGAAGTTTTACTTGTTGTTTGAGCATGTAACGATACGCACATAAAAGGAAATATGCATACAGAAGCAAACAACGCCGAACGTTTACCGGACAAATCAGCCACCCTTTATTACCAAAACAAATCCATTCAATTCAATATCACAAGAAATACAACAATTAAATCAAATTTTATTTCTTAAACTAAAGGGGTAACGATTTTTAATCCTTTTTACAAGTTTTTGATTACAGAAATTGAATAGAATTTATTTACTGTGGCTTGTAAACCAGCTTATCAAACCCAATTGTGATATATCGTTATATGTTGAAAATAAAAAAAGCAACAAAATCAATCCGAAACCGATTTGAAATGCCCATGCCTGAATTTTTTTATGCACAGGTTTACGACATACAGCTTCAATAACATAAAATAATAACCGTCCTCCATCCAACATTGGAATCGGAAACAAATTGATAAGACCTAAATTAATGGATAAAACTGCCATCATTAATATTAATTGATCAAAACCTTTTTCTGCAACTTGACCAGAAATCTGGGCTATTTTTATTGGTCCGCCCAGTTCACTCAAGGAACGTTGTCTGGTGACCATCTGCCCCAGTCCAATAACAGTGTCAGCGGTTATATTCCATGTTTCACGGAATGCATACACGACAGAATCTTCGATTGACAATCGATGTTTTTCAACAAAAATTCTGCCCATGACAATCCCCAACTGCCCTACTGATTTATGGTCAATTAATTTTGAACTAATTGTGATCGGCAATGAAACTCCCTTACCTTCTCTCTTCACAATCACCGTTGTCGTCATTCCCGGATGCTTTTTCGCAAATAAAGCCAGGGATTGAGCATCAGGATTTTTATATTTGTCAATTTGAATAATTATATCATGAGGCTTAATACCAGCTTGACTGGCAGCACTATTGGGAACAATATTTTCCACCACTGGTTTAATAAAAGGTTTACCTGAAATTGCGAATACACCGGCAAACAGGATCACGGCTAAAACAAAATTAAAAAAAGGTCCTGCAAAAATAACGATTGAACGATCCAATACAGGTTTTGCATGAAATGTCTTCCCCGGAATCCAATTTGCTTTTTGTTCATCCGTGGTATCTTCCGGATCTTCAAATCCATGCGGTTTTACGTAACCACCCAACGGAATAGGACATAACCGCCATTCGGTTCCAACTTTATCACGCCATTTATATAGCGGTTTGCCAAAACCAATTGAAAATACGTCGACATGAACCCCACGCCAACGTGCAGCCAAATAATGACCAAGTTCATGAATGAATACAAGCACTCCTAATACAAATATGAAAGAGATAATTGTTACTATAAACGCATGCATCCAGTCTTACCCTATATTTCTTAGATTAGTTATTGTAATTGTTCAGCCACTCTTTTGCGCAACGACGAGCTTCCATATCCCAATGCAACACATCTTCTAGTGAATTCGCCGTCGGTGCACCAAGTTTTTGCATGACGGTTTCAACTAGAACCGCTATATGGAGAAAACGAATTTTTTCATGAAGAAATGCATCAACTGCCACTTCATTGGCTGCTGATAGAATAGTTGGCGCACATTTACCAGCTTTCAAGGATTCACGCGCCAATCTTAAAGCTGGAAATCTTGTTTCGTCAGGTGCTTCAAAATCCAACTTTCCTGCCTTGGCAAGATTCAATCGTTCAACATTTGAATACATTCTCTTCGGCCACGCCAGAGTATGAGCAATTGGAATTCTCATATCTGGAGAACCCAGTTGCGCCAAGATACTTCCATCTTCATATTGTACCATACTGTGTACAATGGATTGAGGGTGGATTAAAACATCAATTTTATTCTCGCTTACGGAAAACAACCTGGCCGCCTCAATAATTTCCAACCCTTTATTAAACATTGTTGCTGAATCAATGGTAATCTTGGCACCCATCGTCCATGTCGGATGTTTTAAAGCCTGATCTAGTGAAACATTTTTCATCTCTTCAAGGGAAAATTTTCGAAATGGCCCACCAGAAGCGGTTAGAATGATTTTTTCAATTGCATTATATTGTTTGTCCGCCATTGACTGAAAAACAGCATTGTGCTCGGAATCAACAGGAAGTAATGTCGCGCCAGCCTCTTTCACGGCCTTTAACATCACATCTCCAGCTGAAACCAAGGCCTCTTTGTTAGCCAAGGCAACATAACGACCATTTTTAACGGCGGCCAAAGTTGGTTCCAAACCAATGGCACCAGTAATAGCCGCCATTGTCCAATCAACAGGAATAGCTGCCGCTTCCAAGACAGCCTGACGCCCTCCCATTACCTTTACAGGGAAAGAATTCAGCAATTCTTTCAATTCTGGTAAAAATTGATCTTCTGCAATAACAGCATATTCAGCATTAAGCCTAATTGCCTGTTCAGCAAGTCTTTTATAATTCTTGCCCCCAATCAAGGCAACCGTTTTGAACGCCTGGGGATCTTGCAACAAGAGATCAACTGTCGAACACCCAATACTTCCTGTACAACCCAATATTGAAACCGTCTTCATTTCCTGAAAATCCTCTTCATGTCCAAAACCAGAATGCTCCCTTAATTATTTAAACAAATATAAAGGTATATTAGGTTTTATATTAAATATTAATTGATTATTAGCTAGCGATCCACCATTCCATTTGACACCCTCTATTTCAGATGGCAGGAAGAAAGTAAGAAGAGCAACCAAAATTGATACTGTCAACAAAGCATCGCAACGATCCAGAACCCCCCCATGTCCCGGAATGATTTTGCCTGAATCTTTAACACCTAAAATACGTTTAAGTTTACTTTCAAGCAAATCACCAATTTGCGCCATAATACCGATAAGAACACTCAAGACACATCCGATAAGATAGGAATGTTCAATTCCTTGATTCAAATATCCAATGATACAGGCACCGACGCAGCCAGCACCAATCAATCCACCTATAGCCCCTGACCAGGTTTTGCCAGGAGAGACAGAAGGAATAAGTTTGGGACCACCAACAAGTTTTCCAACAAGATAGGCACAACTGTCACTTGCAATAACAACCGAAACAATCCAGATGACCATCCAGGTTTGAAAGCCTGTCATAAACCGTAGCCATAATAAAGATAAACCAGCGCCACCGATAATCACTGATCCCAACCATAATTGCGGTCCAAAGATAAAGGCAAACCCCAATATGATATAAAGTGATTGTGTCCACATCCCTTCAAGGGCGGCGCAATAGGCTATAACGGGCCAAAATAAAAACAGACATCCTTTAAAATTTTTATAACTTATTTTAAAAAGATTTTCCCATTCATATACCATTACGATACTTATAATGGAAATCATACCGATGTAATACCATTCACCCCATACGATACAAATCAAAGCAACAGGAACAATAATCACTGCAGAAACAATTCGTACAGGCAAATCCTGCCAGGAAGCTTGCTGATTACTATTCACTATCTTCTAATCCCGGTCTGACACCAAAACGTCGTTCCCGACGAATATAAATATCTATAACCCTATCAAAATCCTTTTTGTCAAAATCTGGCCAAAGCGTATCAATGAAAATTAATTCAGCATAAGCGGCCTGCCATAAAAGAAAATTCGATAATCTGCTTTCACCACTTGTTCGTAAAATAAGATCTGGATCTGGTATATCTGCCGTAAAAAGATATGATGCAAATAAATCTTCTGTTATGTCCCGTGAATCAAGCAACTTGTCAACCCGATCCTGACAAATTCTCTTAACTGCCTGAATAACCTCTCCTCTCCCTCCGTAGGAAAGAGCCAAAGTCAGGACAAGCGCATCATTATTCTTTGTCAAATATTCCACTGCATGCAAATCGTTTTGAAGATTTTGGTCAAAACGTGTAATATCACCGATTATACGAATACGAATATTCTGCTTATGAAGCTTTTTAACTTCACTTTTAAGGTAAAATTTCAAAAGGCCGGTTAAATCTGATACTTCCTCTGGAGTTCTTTGCCAATTTTCAGAAGAAAACGCATAAAGAGTCAACCATCTTATCTTTTTTTCAATAGCAAATTCTATACTTCGCTTAACCGCCTGTGCACCTGCACGATGTCCGGCAATTCTCGGCAATCCTCTTGCAGCCGCCCAACGACTGTTGCCATCCATAATGATCGCAACATGTTGGGGTATTTCACAATCATCCATAGTTGATGATATTTTGACATTATCATGAACAGTAGGTAAAACCATTAATTATCAACCTGATGTTTATGATCTATACCTGTTTAATGTCACGTTCTTTTTCAGCAAAAACCTCATCAATTTTATTGACATACTGATCTGTTATTTTCTGAATTTCATCAGACCAATCTTTTACATCATCTTGGCTGATTTCACCTTTTTTTTCAGCAGCTTTGGTTTTGTCCATTCCATCACGACGAACACCCCTCACCGCAATTTTTGCATTTTCAGCATACCGGCTTGCAGCCTTAACCATTTCATTACGTCGCTCTTCGGTTAACTGTGGAATAGGCACTCTAATTAATTGCCCGTCAGGAATAGGATTCAATCCCAACCCACTTTCCCTTATCGCCTTGTCTACAGCGGATGCTAGCGTCTTGTCCCATACTTGAACAGATAACATTCGTGATTCTGGCGCTGTAATGGAAGCGACCTGAGTAATTGGTGTAATGCTTCCATAAGCATCAACGCGAATAGGCTCCAGCAAGGCCGGAGTTGCACGTCCCGAACGCAACCCTGCCAGATCATGCTTAAAAGATTCAATAGCGCTCTGCATACGTCGTGTCAGATCCTGCTTTAAACTATTAATATCATCAACCACATCAACACCTTTTAAAATTATTAAGATTATTTAATTTATCTTTTACTTATGATTTGAAGAAGAAGCAACCACTCTGGTACAAACACCATTACCCAACAACACATTTTCAAAATTGCCCTCTTTGTGTACATTAAACACTATCATTGGCAACTTATTATCCTGAGCCAGACTGAAAGCCGTCGCATCCATGATATTTAATTCCTTGATGAGAGCCTCAGAATAGGTGATTGTATCATATCTTTTGGCATCAGGATTGTTCTTGGGGTCGCTATCATAGACACCGTCAACCTGTGTCCCTTTCAGCATAATATCACATCCCATCTCAATGGCTCGCAACGCTGCAGCTGTATCCGTAGTAAAATAGGGATTTCCCGTACCCGCCGCAAAAATAACCACCCGTCCCTGTTTTATATGTGAAATGGCCTTGTTTCTTACATAATTTTCTGCAATCTGAGGAATATCAATCGCCGACATGATACAGCTTTCAATATGATGCTGTTCCAAAACATTATGCAAAACAATTGCGTTAATCACTGTAGCCAGCATTCCAGCATAATCACCATGAACACGATCTATTCCCTTGGAGGCTGCAGTCATGCCACGAAAAATATTGCCACCACCGATTACCAAACAAACTTCCACACCAGACTTAACAACATTGGCGATATCGCTTACAATAGCGTTTGCAACTTTGGGATCGATACCATAACTACCTTCACCCAGTAAAGCCTCACCTGAAATTTTCAATAAAACTCGTTTAGGAACAATTTTTTCTGAAGAAACCATTATAAATTCACATTGTAAATAAAGTTTTTTTAAGTGGTTAAAGATATTATATCAGCCATTAAAATTTTGAAAGAATGAAAATAAATTTTAATTGATTAACAAACAATGCTTATCCTATGAAAGATCAAGCCCTATGGCTTTTAATCGATTATTTTCACTATCCCAATTCTTTCTTTCCTTAACTGTTAAAAAAACGTGACATGGCCGTTCCAATAAACGAGAAAGTTCTTTTCGGGCCCGTTCACCGATCATTCGTATTTTTTGTCCTTGATGCCCAATTATAATCGCTTTGTGATTGGGTTTAGAGACATATATTACCAAATCAACCCGTATTGAATGATCAGATTTTTCTTTGAAACTTTCTGTTTCAACGGTTATTGCATAAGGAATTTCTTCATGAGTCTTCATAAAAATTTGTTCACGCACCAACTCGGCAGCAAGCAACCGGTCTGGCAAATTGGTCAAATCATCATCTGGATATAGCCATGGCCCTTCAGGAACCTCTTTTGCCAGTGCTTCCATTAAATCATTTACACCATTCCCCTTTTTCGCACTCACCATAAAACTACGTTCTATTGAAAGTAAACTATTAACCTGATCTGCAAGAGGCAACAGTTTCTGGGGGATAATTTTATCAATTTTATTTAATACCAGCCAAATACGGCGGCTAGTTTCCTTCAATTTTTGAATTATAAGGTTAATCTCTTCATTTAATCCATTATGTGCATCCAGAATAAAAAGGGTTATATCTGAATCCACCGCACCGGTCCAGGCATTTGAAACCATCAATTCGTCCAGACGTCTCTTAGGCTTAAATATACCTGGTGTATCGACCAAAAGAATTTGAGATTGCTGATGCATAACAATTCCCAATATCCTCATTCTTGTTGTTTGTGCCTTGGGGCTGACAATTGACAATTTCGCCCCTACCATTTGATTTAACAAAGTTGATTTACCAGCATTTGGCGCGCCTATTAATGCAACAAAACCGCAACGCATCACTTATTACCCTGTCTCTTGATTTTATTAACCTTATTTAGTTTGCCCAGCAAATCCTTGGCTGCCGCACTCTGTGCACTTCTTTTGCTTCCCCCTTTACCTTGTCCCTCCATATTTTGTGCCTTGACGTTTATAATAAATACAGGCGTATGGGACGGACCCTCCTGGGAAACCAATTCATATACTGGTAAAGGCAATCCTCTTGTCAACAGCCATTCTTGCAATGCTGTTTTTGAATCTTTGGGAGGCAGCGCCTGCGCTTTCATAATATCAACCCATAATTTACGGACGAATTTTCTGACAGGTTCAAGTCCTCCATCAAGATACATCGCCCCCAAAATAGCCTCTACAGCATCAGCCAGAACACTTTCGGTATAATTGACCCCGGCTTTTTCTTCATGTGACGCAACATGAATACTGTTATGAATTTCAAGTTTTGATGCTATTTTTGCCAAAACTGTTTTGGACACAAGATTGGCATGACGAGGTCCAAGATCACCTTCCTGCTCATCCGGAAAACGTTCCAATAACCATTCCGCCATCACCAATCCTAAAACACGGTCACCAATAAACTCCAACCGTTCATTTGACCGGGCTCTTTTCTTTTTTTTATGTGCATATTTTTGTTCATACACTGCGGAACGATGGGTTAAAGCCTTTCGGAACAATGACTTTTTTACAAATTCATATCCCAGTTTATTTTCAAGTTCTTTTTCAGAAGAATTCAGGGAGTTAATAGTTATTTTTGTCATTTTACCGCTTTAAACAATCTATCCCAACGTATTTCAACTGGCCAATACCAAAATTGCCAAACTGGATGCTGACTATCATAAGAATAAAAAATAAACTGCACTTTCCCGATTAAGTGATCAATTGGGACATATCCAAGATAATCTGGCGAATTAGGATCTGTGAATCGACTGTCCGCACTATGTTCACGATTATCACCCATAGCGAAAAAATGTCCCTGAGGCACCTTGTAGATAACAGTATTATTTACGTTTAATTCCCCATTCCATAAATAGGGAGATTGTTCATATTCATCAAAATCTTTTTGCAGAATATCGTGTTTAACAATTTTACTATTGGCTGGTAGGAATTCAGTAAATCGATGATCCACTTCAACAGGAACAGAAGAATTCTCTTTATAGTGATATTCTCCTCTAAATTGACGTTCAACGGCCTTGCCATTTACGTATAAAACACTATTTTTTACCTGAACAGTGTCTCCCGGCAAACCGATAATTCTTTTTACGTAGTAATCGTAGGGAGGCTTAGTACTTCTGAAAACAGCTACATCTCCTCTTTTCGGAGCTTTATACCATAGCCTGCCTTTAAGATCCGGATGATAGAAAGGTAAGGAATAGCGAGAATACCCATAACTGTATTTACTAACAAAAATATAATCCCCAACCAGAAGGGTCGGGATCATTGAACCAGATGGGATATTGCAGGGCTCGAATAGTAAAATGCGTATAACAAGAATAATAAGACCACCCCAAAAGATAGTAGAAATCAATTCCTTGATCTGATGCCATATTGAATCATGTTTTTCATTATTTCCTGTATCTTTTACAGGTTTATTTATCTTATCCTGATTATTTTCCATATAAACAATCTATCTTGTTAAATTCCTAATAGGTGCCCGATTTAGATGCGGTATTTCAAAGTTTCACGATCACTGTTCATTTACGGTATTCATTGGAAGCATTTCAATAATAACTTGCGCAAATGCATAAGGATATTCATCACTCATGGTCAGTAAAATATTCGTTTTTTTATTTTTATCAATTAATTTTTGTAAAGATCTGAAAGCGCCATTATATAATCTTAATGTTGGTTTACCTTTTTCGTTATTGACAATTTCAATATCCTTGTAAAAAACCTCTTCTGTAAATCCCGTACCCAATGCCTTGGCACAGGCCTCCTTTGCTGCCCACCGCTTGGCATAAGTCCCAGACTTAAGTTTGTCTGATCGCGTTTCAGCCTTTTTTATCTCTTTATCAGTAAATATACGATGAAGAAAACGTTCCTTATGGTGTGTAATGACTTTTTCGATACGACGAATGTCACATAAATCTGACCCAATACCAATAATCACTTTATTTCTCCATTAATCATGAACATGATCGTTCAACATGGACAATCCCCTTGACCATTTGCAAACCATTGATAACCTGATTTAAATGTGTAAGGTCTTTAACTTCCACATCCAAAAGAATTTCGATGAAATCCATATGTCGGTTAACAATTTTCAAATTTATCAAAGAGCCATCATACTGAACAATACGATTGGCAATAGTTGCCAGAATGACGTTGTCGTTTTCCGCCACAATTTTAATACGCGCTGTATAATTTTTCTGTCTATTCACCTGGTTTAATATATCATAGTCCCAATCCAAACTCATAAAACGTTCTGGGGTAGCAGAAAAACTGTTTAATGTTGAACATTCCTTGCGATGAATAGTGATCCCCTTGCCTGTTGCAACAATACCAACAATGGCATCATCGGGAATTGGATGACAGCAACCCGCAAAATGAACCACAATTCCCTTATCCATACCTTTCAATGGGGAAGAGAATTTATGATCGTCTTTATTTTTATTTTGGCTAATACGGCCTTTATCGCTTAACCCGGGCACAAAACGAGGGGCACGTTTAATAGGTTTTAATTCTGGGTAAGCAACATATACTATATCTTTGGCAGAAATATTATCGCTACCCACCGCTATATATAATTCATCAAGAGAGGTTTGTTTAAAATTCTTTAGAACAGTTTCAAGAATTTTTTGTGATCCATCAACACCTTCCTGCCGAAAAGCCTTAGCCAACGCAACGCGTCCAGCTTCCATTTTCAATTCTTTTTGTTGATTACTGACAAAATGACGAATTCGAGCTCTTGCTTTTCCAGTAACTACAAATCTTTCCCAGGATGGAGAAGGGTTACCTTCCCGTGCAGTCATAATTTCCACTTGATCGCCATTTTTTAATTTTTGGCGCAAGGGGATAAGTCGTCCATTCACTTTTGCACCAACACAACGATCCCCAACCTGACTATGAACCGCATAGGCAAAGTCGACAGGTGTCGCTCCTCTTGGTAGCTGGATCAATTCCCCTTTCGGTGTGAAACAAAAAACGAGATCCTGATATAATTCCAGCTTCGTATTTTCCAAAAATTCATCTGGGGCTGTTGAATCTTCAAGAATTTCAAGAAGATCCTGAACCCAGCGTAATTTTTTCATCTTGGCAGCAATGCCAATAACCTGGTCATTATTTTTACTGTTTTTGTTAATAATCGGCAGCTGCTTATATATCCAATGAGACGCAACACCATTTTCAGCAATATCATGCATCTCTCTTGTACGGATTTGAATTTCAATTTTCTGATTGCGGGGAAAACGCAAGGTTACCCCCGTATGAATACTCTGATAACCATTGGCCTTGGGCGCTGAAATATAGTCTTTAAAACGTCCGGCTACAACAGGGTAATGACTATGCACTATTCCAAGGGCTGTATAACAATCCTCTTTGGTTTCAACCACAATTCGAAATGCCATTATGTCGGAAAGCTGTTCAAAGGTAACCTGCCTTCGCTGCATTTTTTCCCAAATAGAGTAACAAGATTTTTCCCTTCCCGTTACCTCGACCTGCTTCAACCCACCCTTTTGGCAGATTGCCTTAAGCTCGGCACAGACTTCCTCAATAATATCTGCACCCTGTCCACGCAAGAAATTTAAACGCGCTTTAATAGAAGCATCTGCCTCAGGTTCCAAAACAGAAAATGCAATATTTTGCAATTCCCTTTTCACATTATCCATTCCGATACGTTCAGCCAATGGCGCGTAAATATCCATTGTTTCACGAGCAATACGCTGCCTACGATCCAGTCTTTGAACATAGTGTAAAGTACGCATGTTATGCAGACGATCAGCAAGCTTGACAATCAATACACGTATATCCTTGGACATCGCCAAGACAAGTTTACGAAAATTTTCAGCTTGTTTTGTCTTATCAGATTGTAATTCAAGCCTTGTCAGTTTGGTAACGCCATCCACCAAATCTGCAACAACCTTGCTGAATTCTTTTTCTATAAATTCTCGGGTAATTTCTGTATCTTCTATCGTATCATGCAAAAGACCTGTTACGATAGAGGCAATGTCAACTTTCATATGAGCCAAAATATTTGCCACAGCCAAAGGATGTGTAATATATGGAGCCCCATTGTCACGATACTGTTTCTCGTGTGCTTGAACAGAAATTCTAAAAGCTTTCTCTACACAAGCAACATTCGCCTCCGGCTCATATTTCCGAATACGATCAATTAGTCCAGCGCAATCAATTTGATTGCTTTCACTCAAGGCTATGGGAAAGCTGATATTTTCCACTTATAATCCAAAAATTAAATGACACTCTTATTTAATTTTATAGATTATAAAACTGAAAAATAAAATTAAATTATTCCTCTTTATTTTCAGAAGCCATACGACGACGATCCAATTCATGCATTATTTGATTAATGTTCTCAAAGGAATTTGTCGGTTTGGCCTGTTCTTCCTCGATTGAAACATCTTGAAGGCCAAAGATATTTTTTTCCGCTGGGATCAGATCTGCAACCTCTTCCTCCACTGGTTCAGGTTCAGGAGCACGAGTCAGGGTACGGATAATATCATTTTTAATTGTTGCAAGATCAATTTTTTCATCTGCAATTTCTCTTAGGGCAACCACTGGATTTTTATCATTGTCACGATCTATAGTTAACGCCTCACCTCTTGAAATGTTGCGTGCTCGTTGTGAAGCATAAAGCACCAATTCAAAACGATTAGGAATTTTTTCAACACAATCTTCTACAGTCACGCGTGCCATTCAAATTAATCTCCAGATTCAAAAGGATTTTACCAATATCATATTTTTATCAAGAAATCAAATGTAAGGTTCAATACCCTGATCAGGTGGTAGTTCTGATATTAATTCATCAAGTGATTTCTTGCTTTCGGGATGAATCCAATTTGGCAATACATCTCTTAAGGGATATAAAACAAAAGCCCTTAAATGTGCCCGGGGATGCGGCACGATCAATCGTGATGAATCTTTGATGATTTTGTCATGATATGCGATTATATCGAGGTCAAGCGGGCGAGATTCATTTATCTTTTGACGTATTCTACCTGCTTTGTCCTCCAAATCATTTAAAATTGACAGTAAATCTTCGCATGGAATTTGACTATCAAATAATATGACACCATTTATATATAAAGGTTGAGATGACGGCGGAATTGGTGTAGTTTGGTACATTGGAGAAACGATCATGGAGGTATCATTAAGTTTTTTACCCAAATAATAAAATGCTTTTTGACACATTTCATAAGGGTTGTCTCCCCATGCTCCTGGAAGGTTACTTCCTACTGAAATAATAATCATAGTTTTGTAATAATTACCTAAATAAATAAATTTACATCAAAAGGATACAAAATATCTCGCCTTTTAATGTAAAATTGATATAACCTATAAAATGTTGATATAACTGATAAAACAAATTATGTATAACGATTTTTATTCTTATTTAACTCCTGCTTTCAAAAATTTTAAGGTGCTTATAAATGTTTCTTAAAAATAATGAAAAGGTCTGCTTATTTATCGATGGAGCAAACCTTTATTCCGCATCACGTAATCTGAATTTTGATGTCGATTACAGAAATTTACTCAATTTTTTTAAAAAACAATGTAACGTCATTCGTGCCTATTATTATTCTGCTGTTCTGGATACAGAAGAATATTCTCCATTAAAACCCCTGACTGACTGGTTGGCCTATAATGGGTTTCTTCTGGTTACCAAGAATGCCCGTGAATTTACAGACCAAAATGGTCGGCGAAGGGTAAAAGGAAGCATGGATATTGAATTGGCTGTCGATATGATGGAAATTGCTCCAAAAATTGATCATGCCATATTATTCAGTGGTGATGCCGATTTACGACGCCTTGTTGAATCCGTTCAACGACAGGGGGTACGTGTTTCTGTCGTATCTTCTATCAAAACCAACCCACCCATGATTGGTGATGAATTAAGAAGACAAGCCGATCAATTTATTGAATTAACAAGCATTGCACCCGAGTTCACTCGACGGCCAAATGAAGCCCAACAATAACTATACATAATCTTTATATCCAATTTTATTACAGTCTATTTTTTCAAAAAATATTTAATTTCATGATAAATTTAACACCTGACATAAATTGTAGCATTTGTCCTCGTCTTAAAAATTTTAGAGAAGAAAATAAAGAAAAATTTCCCACAGGCTGGAATGCACCTGTTCCAACCTGGGGGAATATTGATTCAGAATTACTTGTTGTTGGTCTAGCTCCGGGATTAAAAGGGGCAAACTTGACCGGGCGTCCTTTCACGGGAGATTATGCAGGCATTTTACTCTACAATACTCTTATCAAATACAAATTTGCCTCTGGAACTTATCAGGCTGATCCCAATGACGGTTTGACCCTGATCAATTGTAAAATCTTAAATGCCATTCGTTGCGTGCCACCTCAAAATAAACCCACAACGCAAGAGGAAAAAAACTGTCGCCCTTATTTGAAATCAGCAATTGAAAATATGATGAATTTAAAAATTATTTTGGCGTTGGGTGTAATTGCACATAAAAATATTTTGTCATGTTTTAACATTTCGAATTCTAAAGTGAAATTCAAGCATGGACAATATATTCAACTAAATGAAAAAATATCGCTGGTCGACAGCTATCATGTATCAAAATACAATACGAGTACCAGATTATTAACAACGGAA
>NZ_JAXOQA010000009.1:0-41785 GCF_047307945.1 Commensalibacter sp. A3DC
CTTTTTCAGTGGCTTTCATGAAAACGGGTTGATGAATATGATTTTTTTTATAGGTTTTTCTTATTTTTTCCTTTGTTTGATTATCAAAGCTCAATCCTCTCTGACGGCCTCCCGTAAGCTGAATATACACCTCTGACAATAATTTACAGTCCAACAACGCGTTATGTGTTGTGCGTTCTGACAAATCTATTGAAAACCGTCGACATAATGCATCCAGGCTATTTGGCGAGGATGGATATTGAGCGCGGGCAATTTGTAAGGTATCAACCATTCTGTCCAGTGATAATGTTGGACGATTGATATATTTCAGTTCTGAATTTACAAATTTAAAATCAAACGGTGCATTATGCGCGATCAGGGGATCATTTTGAATAAAATTCAGAAACTCGTCAGCAATATCCTTGAATTTTGGCTTACCTTGCAGATCTTCAATTGTAAATCCATGAATTCGTGTTGCCTCAACAGGAATATCTCGCCCTGGATCAATCAAAACATGATAAAAATTATCTGTTGGCAAATCATTGACTAACTCTATTGCGGCAATTTCTATAATTCGATCGCCATTATCTGGATTGACACCTGTTGTTTCCGTATCAAAAAGGACAGACCTTTTTTTCATAATTGATCTTTCTTCATTAATATAGCCAAGCGCTTTACCTGAATGTAAGTATATGCCCTATTCAATCCTGTTTGAATAACCCTATCCGCCCATTGACATTTCAAACTATTGGGAAGCTGATGGGAAATAAGTATTTCAGCCTGTTGCCATGAAATTCCACCTCGATTGATAATGCGTATTTTTTGAATTTGCTTTGGTGCATTAACCAAAAGAGTTTTGGTGCATACTTGATCTATCTTTTTTTCGAACAACAAGGGAATATCCAATACACACCATAATTTTCTTTTTCCCTGCCAAAATTGGATGAATTTTTTTCGTTCCATATCAACCAATGGAAGGATAATGTTTTCAATTTTTTTTAGATTATTCCGATCCTGTGAAATTAATTTCCTCAAATAGGATCGATCAAGTATATTGTCATGCACTGACCCGGGAAAAGCTTTGGCAAGAAATGGTAAAGCTTTACCATCAGATCCCTGTAATTGATGCACAACATGGTCTGCATCAAAAACTGGGAAACCCTCTTTACGCAACTGGGAACATACAGTGGTTTTACCCATACCCATTCCACCTGTTACGCCCAATATCTTCATAATGAAATATTATTCTCTAATTGTTTTGGCAACATATTCGATTGTCTCGGAATCAACCTTGGGATCCACTCCAAACCATTCGCGAAAACCGAAACGGGCCTGGTGAAGCAGCATCCCCAATCCTTCAATGGTCTTCAAATTGAATTCTTTTGCCACTTTTAACAGAGGGGTTAAACGAGGAACATAGACAATATCCGTAACAACCAAACCTGATTTTGCTTTGGATAGATCAAAATCAAAACTTTCTTTCCCTTCCATTCCCAAAGAGGTTGTATTTACCAGTAAGTCATATTGACCCAATAAAGATGTCCAGGCATCCCATGCGATGACATTACCTGTCCCAAGATCTTGAGCAAGCTGCAATGCCCTGGAATTTGTGCGATTTGCTATTGTAATCTTCGCTTTCTCATGGGCAAGCGATGAAATAACCGAACGTGCAGCCCCACCCGCTCCAAGTATTAGTACATTACAATTTTTAATTCTGATGTTATGATCCCTAAGGGATTCTATAAAACCAGCACCATCTGTAGAAGTGCCAAATATCTTACCGTCATTTTTAAAAGTCAAGGTATTGACAGAACCTATTTTCCTCGCGATTTCATCAACCTCATCACAACATGAAAAGGCAATTTCTTTATTGGGGATGGTTATATTGCATCCTTTAAATCCCGAAGCTGACAGGCCAATTATGACTTTTTTGAAATTTTCAGGCTTAACGGCCAGAGGAATGTAAACCCCGTCAATTCCATACCGATTCAACCAAAAATTATGAAGCAGGGGAGATCGGGAATGTTCAACTGGCCATCCAAGAACCGCAGCCACTTTAGCCTTTCCTGTTATAATATTCATCTTTTTCCGTATTCCTGTAAAGTCAGTGGCAATAAGTAAGCCAGACGAACCGCCCATTCCCTTTGCTGAATTTCCGATCTTATTAAATCCTGTCGAATCTCCAGTTCCAAATATGGCAATTTTCTTCCAAACGCATGACAAGGAACAGAATAATCATTCTTCTCATTTAATCGATAGGGTTCATTATCTCCAATTGGAAATTCATAATATCGCTCAAGATATTTTTTGAATATTAATCCGAATTCCGGATAACGATCATGCAAAATACCCGCATGCCAAGGTCTTTCAATATTATCCATTTGAGGTGTAAAACTGTGCAGCGCTATTAAACAGGTTGAAATCTGCGCATTTTGTCGACGTTCAATATCCTGTTCAATACAAGCATGATAGGAATTGTAAATTGATGAAACACGTGATTTTTTTTCCTCATCAGACAAATCAAGATTACCTTTTATAACTGTTTTATCGCTAATTTCAATAATCAGGTTTTCATGATTTGGATTTCTGTTGCAATCAATGACAAGTCTTGAATAGTTTTGAAGAATTAACGTGGCATTTAATTTTTTTGCAAGTTTTTTCCCTACCCCTTTTATTCCAATATCAAAAGCAATATGTCGCTCAAGATCATTTGGCTCCAATCCAAGGTTATTTAGTTTTTCAGGAATGAATTTCCCTGCATGATCACAAATAATCAAAAAGGGTGAAATCGAATGTCGGTTTATCATATTCACAGGATCAGGATCATTGACTGATAAAATACTGGATGATTTTGATTTGTAAAACATAAACGCAGTCAGTTTGTTGGGTTCTGGATTATTTTAATATACTAACATAATGATGATTAACACAAAATAAATGTTCACTGAGATTTAAATCAAAAAAACCAACCTTTGATTGCAACATTTTGGAGAATTGTTCAATCTGATATTTCATATCAGGATTTATTTCGTCATTAACATAATGTACCAATACAATTTGAGCCGCATCATTTTCAATTGCTTTCTTTAGTATAGACGCAACAGAATTTTTTGATGGATACACCATAAAATATTCTTTGATGAAGTTATATTGACTGTTTAAATAAATTATCCTCAAGGATTTAAGATTGATTTTATCCTGTTTTGGAAAGTTTTTTTCCAAAAAAACAACCATTTCATTCAAGCGTTTAAAACTTGTTGGCACAATTAAATCAGACATGCATAGACGCAAAGCCACCAATTGAATGAATTGTATCAATTCAGTAAATCTCTTACTGTATATGATCTGATCAATACAATCTGTATTTGCTTTGATAACATGCCCCAAAGAACCATGCTGGTTAATCAACTGTTTTGCCAAAGGTTTTGTATCCTTTCTGGGAATGACTGAATATAACAGCATTTCAAGGATCTCGTAATCTTCGAGAACATCTGTTCCCCTGGATAAAATTTTTGAACGCATACGGTTGCGATGTCCCCTACCGTCCAAATTTTTAAAAGGTTTGCTTCCTTTATCATTCGAGGGTAAAGAAGAATTATGATCCATTAATATGTTCAACCTGTTATCATTTGATTTCATCAATCACCTTATCAACAATATTGAAAATTAATTCAATCCTGTAAAGCGTAATGACCCAATATCTAAGCCAACTTAACGAAACGCAAAAAAAAGCTGTTGAAACAACAGAAGGTCCTATTCTAGTGCTGGCTGGTGCCGGAACCGGTAAAACTCGTGTTTTAACATCACGTTTTGCCCATATTCTCCTTTCAGGAAAAGCGTATCCCAATCAGATTTTAGCGGTGACTTTTACCAATAAAGCTTCAAGAGAAATGAGCGAAAGAATTGCCAGCCTTATAAATAAGCCAGTCGAGGGATTATGGCTGGGAAGTTTTCATAAAATATGTGCAAGGATGTTAAGGCAAAATGCTACACTTGTCAAATTAACCTCTAATTTCACCATTCTGGACACAGATGATCAATTACGCCTAATCAAGCAAATTACACCCGCTTATTCAATCGACACAAAAAGAGTATCCCCACAGTTAATTCTTGGTACAATCCAGTTCTGGAAAGACAAGGGTTACTCACCGGATAATTTGCCTAATGATGAAATAAATAAATCCGGAAATTCCCTAATCAAGACAATTTATGCCCATTATCAAAAACGCCTGCGGGAAATTAACGCATGTGATTTTGGCGATCTTATGCTGCATATGTTTAATATTTTTAGCCAGCATCAACATATCTTGGAAAAATATCAGCGTTATTTTACGTATATTATGGTTGATGAATATCAAGACACCAATATGATACAATATTTGTGGTTAAAATTATTAGCCCAAAAAAATGGACAAGAAGCCAATATTTGCTATGTGGGAGATGACGATCAATCCATATATTCCTGGCGTGGGGCAGATATAACCAATATTTTGAGATTTGAAAGGGATTTTCCAGGGGCTAAAATTATCCGTTTGGAAAATAATTATCGTTCAACCTCCTCTATCCTTGGTGCCGCATCAGGCTTGATATCATTTAACTCGCAACGATTGGGAAAAACTCTTCACGCTGCCAATGCCACCGTTGAAGGAGAAAAAGTTAAAATTCTCTCAACCTATGATTCCGATGAAGAGGCAAGAATCATTTGTAAAAATATTATTGATTTTCACAAAAAGGAACAACAATTTGGCGATATGGCAATCCTGATGCGTACCAGTTCCCAAACCCGTCCTTTTGAGGAATGCATGATTAGATTGGGAATACCCTATAAAATCATTAGCGGGGTAAGGTTTTATGAACGTGCTGAAATACGCGATGTCATCGCTTACATGCGCACTGTCGCCCAGCCGTCAGATGATTTGGCATTTGAAAGAATCATTAATGTTCCGAAACGCGGAATTGGCAAAGCCGCCCTTCAGAAATTGCATCTGCTTTCCCGAGAATCCAATATTTCCCTAACGATGGCAGCACAGCAAGCATTAAATCAGGGAATAATCAGGGGTAAGGTAGCGAGTGAACTGAATCAACTGATGCTTCAACTTGAAATGGCAAGATCCACGAGTGAAAAAGGTGGTCATTTCAAAGCGATTGATGACCTGATTCATCATTGCGGCTATATTGAGATGTGGCAGCAAAACAACTCTGTTGAATCAGAAGGCAGACTTGAAAACATCAGGGAACTTTTCCGGGCGATGTCCGAATTTCAATCTTTGAATGAATTCTTGGAGCATATCTCTCTTATAATGGATAATGATGAACTGAGTGGAGATGACAAGGTCAATTTAATGACACTTCACGCCGCCAAGGGCCTTGAATTTGATACGGTTTTTTTGCCGGGATGGGAGGAAGGCCTTTTTCCCTCACAACGCACACTGGATGAAAATGGATTGAATGGCTTGGAAGAGGAAAGACGTTTGGCTTATGTTGGCATTACCCGTGCCAGGCGAAATCTGGTGATATCCTATGCCGCAAACCGCCAGATTTATGGAAACTGGCAATCAGCAATTCCCAGCCGTTTCATTGAAGAATTACCCAGCCAGTTTATTGTAAATCCGTCAATCAGAATCAATAGAAACCATAGTAATCCAAATTATTTTGATAATTTGAATTTTGGAAAAAAAGAAAAAGGAACCCGAGACACCATTTCTTTTGGAAATATTTTTACACCGAATAAACAACGTCAAAATTTGCCAAAATCTAAAAATATTCCTGTAGGTGCCCGTGTGTTTCATCAAAAATTCGGTTATGGAACTGTATTAAAGACTGAACAGAATAAGCTTGAAATCAATTTCGATAAAACCGGAATTAAAAACGTTATAGACAGCTTTGTGACGGAAACATCATGACATTAAAAACTAAACGGCATGCCAATGCGCTTGAAACCATTTCACTAATTGTTCCAGAAAAACATATTGAAATATTTGAACAGGCCCTGAACACGGTTTGCCCGACCGTAGGGATATTTGAGGAAAATGAAGACAAGAATCTTTGGCGATTGGAAGGAATCAAGGATACAGGCTATGGAGATAAAGAGCTTAACAATGCAATTACGTTAGCAGGCGGCCTTACCCAGTTCTTTCCAGAAATCCAAAAACATTCCACTGAAACAGAAGGATGGCTTGCAAAAACATATGAATCTTTTCCTGCTCAAAAAGTGGGTAATATGTTCATTATTCGTGGCACGCATTTAAACGATCCAATCTCTTCTTCACGTGTTGTTTTAACCCTTGATGCAGGTGTGGCTTTTGGATCTGGTGAACATGGTTCAACTCGTGGATGCCTAATTGCCCTTGAAAAGATCGCTTATAAAAAACCTCGTAAAATTCTTGATCTTGGATGTGGTTCAGGAATTTTGGCAATGGCTGCAGCTGCCTTATTCCATCAAAAGGTTCTGGCTGTTGATATTGAACCATGGTCCGTTCGAGCTGCCCGAGAAAATGTTAAAAGAAACAAACTGGGGAATTTCGTCCATTGTGAGGTTGGTAATGGTTGGCTGACACCTTCAATTCGAAAGCAAGCTCCATATGATCTTGTTTTTGCCAATATTCTTGCACGCCCCTTATGTAAAATGGCCAGAAATCTAGCCAGAAATTTACAGCCTGAAGGTATAGCAATATTATCGGGTCTACTTGTATCCCAAACAGCAATGGTATTGTCCGCACATCAAAAACAGGGTCTGAAACTTGAAGACAAAGTTTCACAGGGACATTGGGCGACATTAATTCTTAAAAAACCGAGAGAAACATGATTCAAATCCGCCATGCATTAATTACGGATCTTAACAGTATCCTCCAGATCGTTAATCGAGAGATTATTTATGGAACGGCTTTCTGGATGACAAAAGTCCGCACCTATGATGAACAGCTAGTATGGTTCGAAAACCATGAAAAAGAGGGATTCCCGATTTTTGTTGCCGTCAATGAACAGCAAAAAATCCTCGGTTTTGCAACATATGGACATTTCAGGGCCTATGACGGGTATAAACATACTGTTGAGCATTCGGTTTATCTGATTCCGGAAGCCCAGGGTCAAGGACTTGGCAAAAAACTGATGAAGCATCTTGTGAATTATGCCTCCCAAAATAATGTACATGTCATGGTCGCTGCCATAACCGCCAATAACCAGGCCTCGATACGATTACATGAATGGTTCGGATTCAAACATGCAGGTATCTTACCGCAAACAGGAATAAAATTTGAAAAATGGCTGGATCTATTGTTCATGTACAAAATAATAAATTAAGATCATTAATAACCTTGAATAAAATCATCTTATGCAACATACAGAAAAACTGTCTTCGCTTCGTTCCATACTAAAAAAAGATCATCTTGACGGATTTATAATCAATCGCGGGGATGAATTTCTCAATGAATATGTCGCTCCTTATGCCGAACGCCTTGCGTGGTTGACTGGATTTACGGGAAGTGCAGGCATAGCTGTTGTATTGCCGGATAATGCTGCTGTATTTTCAGATGGACGCTATATTCTTCAAATGCAACAGCAGCTTGACCAAGAATTATGGGAATATCATCATATTTCCCATAAATCACCTCTTGCATGGGTCTTAGATCACAATCATCTGCAAAAATTAAAATTAGGATATGACCCAAGATTAATGAGTCAAAAAAACTTGGAATCACTACAAAATAATAAAATAAGACTTGTTCCAATAACTGATAATCCAATAGACACACTTTGGCTGGATCAACCAGACTATCCTAATCAACCTATTGAACCTCATCCTCTGGAATTTTCTGGTTTATCACATCATAATAAAATTGAAAAATTGCAAAAAGAACTACTTTTCAACAATGAAGATGCTTTTATATTTTGTGATCCAGCCTCTATATGCTGGCTTCTTAATATTCGTGGTTCCGATGTTCCATATAGCCCTATCCCACTTGTTTTTGCAATTTTATATAGAGATCATGTATGTTTATATGCAGATCAGGAACAATATTCCGAAACACTGTCAGATTTTCTTGGTCACACTGTAAAATTATGTTCACGAAATGATATATATTCAGATTTAAGAAAAATCACATCTTTTGTCATAGGATTGGATAAAAATCAGACACCGATAGGATTTATTCAACTTCTCGAAAAACAAGAAATATCAATTCATTATCGTACAAATCCCATTCTGTTGCCCAAGTCATGCAAAAATCAAGTTGAACAAAAAGGTGCCATAAATGCCCATATCAGGGATGGTATTGCAATGTGCCGTTTTTTATTCTGGCTTGAGAAACAAGGTATTGATAAATCCGAAACTGTAGTGGCAGAAAAACTCAACCAGTTCAGAATAGAAACCGGGGGAAAATTTTACAAAGAGGAGAGTTTTCCTGCAATCTCTGCCACCGGTTCCAACGGTGCGATTATCCATTACCAAGCAACAAAAACAAACCACTCGATTATAAGGGAAAATCAGCTTTACCTTATTGACAGTGGCGGGCAGTACAAAAACGGAACCACAGATATCACCCGCACCATTTGGATGGGGAAAGAATTTGCCCCCTCCTCAATTCGTGAACAGGCAACAATGGTTCTAAAAGGCCATATCGCACTTTCATCAGCCGTTTTTCCAATTGGAACAACAGGGAGTCAACTTGACGTATTGGCACGTTACGCTTTATGGCAGAACGGTTTGAATTATGATCACGGAACTGGTCATGGTGTGGGAAGTTATCTTTCCGTACATGAAGGTCCCTGTCGAATATCATCACAACCCTTTCCTATTTCCCTAAAAGAAGGAATGATTCTTTCCAATGAACCAGGATACTATCTTGCTGGACATCATGGTATCCGTCTTGAAAATCTTTTACTTGTTTGCAAGGCTCCTTATGATAACTTTTTGAAATTTAAACCCTTAACGCTTGTCCCTTTTGACTGGAAAATCATAAATTCAACTTTGTTAACCCCACAGGAAAAAAATTGGTTAAACAATTATCATAAACAAATCACCGATTTGATCTATCCTCATCTGAATAAAAACGAGCAAACATGGCTCATGAAAATGTGCACGTTCATTTGATAGTTGATGCCTTTATTAACCCCGAGATCGATGATAAAAATATATGAAATTAACATAGATTTAATTTTTATTTAGAATCATTCAAAGGTACAATTATGTCAAATCAATCTCTAATTCCAGCCACCCTTATCCCAGGCGATGGAATAGGTCCCGAAATTGTTGGTGCAACTATCGAAATTCTCGATGCCATTCAGGCACCATTCAAATGGGACAGACAACTTGCGGGCATGGCTGGCGTGGATGCATCAGGCGATCCATTGCCTCAGTCAACAATCGAGAGTATTCACAAAACTGGCCTGGTATTGAAAGGACCCCTGACAACACCTGTAGGTAAAGGTTACCGTTCAATCAATGTTACCCTACGCAGGGAATTCGGACTTTATGCAAATGTTCGTCCCACCAAAACTCTTATTCAGGGTGGCAGATTTGATAATATTGACATTGTTGTAGTACGTGAAAATCTCGAAGGTTTTTATGCTGCCATGGAAAATCATATCCCTGTTGATAATGATCTGAAAGCTATCGCCACATGTGCAGGTTACACCTCACGTAAAGAATGCCGGAGAATTGTTAAATTTGCCTTTGATTATGCAGTGCAAAACAATCGTAAAAAGGTTACACTTGTTCACAAGGCCAATATTCTTAAAGAATTATGCGGTCTGTTTCTTGAAGAGGGTCGCAAGGTTGCCAAGGAATACGAAGGCAAAATTGCCTGTGAGGAACGTATTGTTGATGCCTGTTCGATGGAACTGGTTATAAAACCCGAAACCTACGATGTAATCGTTACAACCAATCTCTTCGGGGATATTCTATCAGACCTGACATCAGGTTTAACAGGTGGGCTGGGTCTTGCACCAGGCGCTAATATCGGTGAAAAAGCGGCAATGTTTGAGGCTGTTCATGGTTCCGCTCCAGATATAGCAGGTAAAAACTGCGCCAATCCTATCGCTGTGTTGAGAGCCGCAGCCTTAATGTTGAAACATGTTAAGCGTGACGATCTTGCAAAAAGAATTGATAAGGCAATTCATAAGGTTGTTGTAGAGGATAAAGTCAGAACCCGTGACCTGGGAGGTGATGTAACTACGAAAGAAATTACGGCGGCATTAAAACAAGCTGTAGCTTAATTTATCATAATCTTCGATTTATATAGATTTTCTTACAGGCATTTTGTAAAATATATTTACAGTTTTAAATAAGTTCATTTCAAATTTATTTACTTAATTTCTTGGAATGGTAATTGTTACACTTATTTACAAAATATTCATATTTAGGAGATTATAATTATGGCTAAATGTTGCAAAAAAATCTTTAAAACCCTTGTTGGTTTGGGATTTGCTGCATGTGGAACAAGCAAGGTTTTAGGCGCTAGCATCCAAGAAAAAAGATTTTCTGAAATGAATTGGTCTCAAACCAATATGAAAATAGTTGGTGGCCTTGAAGTTGCTGGGGCATCAATGCTTTTATGCAAAAAAACCTCTAAATTGGGCGCTCTTACCCTATTGGCAGCTGCAACATGCATGTTTGCTGCAGGTTTGAAACATAAAAGAAAACAGGATCTCGCTCTTGATGGTGTTGGTATTTTTGCCGCTCTCTCGCTTTTACGGTGTAAAAAAAATTAAAATCTGAATTTTAATGCCCCTTTTATTTAAGGTTAAATTACTTTAATAAAAGGGGCTTTAATGTATATCTCAAGGATTTTGATGCGAATTTCTCCTAAACGTCCGGTAAAATCTGTCATTTCCATTTATTTTTTCTTGATACTTGCAAATATACTTGCATGGATTTGGGCACTGAAATCATTTTACCAATCACCTCTTCTTCTCAACACAGCGTTTTTGGCTTGGGTATTCGGTTTGCGTCATGCAGTGGATGCAGACCACATTGCAGCCATTGATAATGTTGTCAGACAATTTACCCAACATAAAAAACCTTCCCTTGCCACTGGATTATGGTTTGCTCTTGGTCATTCAAGTATAGTTATTCTTTTTTGTCTGCTCGTTGCAACTTTTGCCAATCGGTTCAAAACACAAATTGATGAATTCCAATTAATTGGTGGCACCCTAGCGACTTTGGTATCCGGCAGTTTCTTGTTGATCATAGCATTTATCAATTTTTTTATATTTTTGAAAATTTGGAAAATATTCAAAGATTTTCGTGCAAATAAATCCTATTCAATCGAGGATATGGATAATATACTCGCTTCAAGAGGATTTTTATCGAGAATTTTAAAACCCGCCTTTCGCATGGTGTCCAAGGAATGGCATATGTTACCATTGGGTTTTCTTTTCGGTTTGGGATTTGATACTGCAACCGAGATCGGTTTGTTGGGAATTGCCGCCATACAGGCAGCTAAAGGCATGGCCACGTGGGATATTATGGTTTTTCCGCTTTTATTTACTTGCGGAATGACCTTGATTGACACTACAGACAGTATTGTTATGACAGGTGCCTATAATTGGGCATTTAAAGAACCACTAAGGAAATTATGGTATAATCTAACCATGACTGGCCTTTCAATTTTTATCGCGACTGTCATTGGTGGGATTGAGATCCTAGGATTGTTACAGGAAAAATTCAAGCTTTCCGGATTTTTTTGGGATCAAGTTCAAGAATTACAAGAAAATCTAGGGTCTGCAGGTTTCATAATTATCAGTATATTTATACTCTGCTGGATCTCATCCTTTACAATATTTCATAAATTTAGGAAAGCTACCTAATTATTCATTACATTTTACCCAAGATTGCTGACAGAGCATTTAGATCCTGTTGTGAAGGATCATCATTTACCCTGGATCTTTTTGCATTGTAATTATCCAGCAATTTTTGTTTCTGATTTAACTGCTGTTGCGTCAAACTATGATTCGCTCGAGCATCCTGCAATTTTTTCCGTATAGCCCAAGCCTGATTATCTATTTGAGTCAATTGATTGCGTCTTTGTTCTAACCTGGACTGCAATTTAATGGATTGTGAATGAGCCTGAGCCGCATTTTGTTGCTGGTTTACCGCATTTTGCTGTTCATATTGCAATTGATTATTCAAATTCTGGGAGCGTTTATTATAACCATTACCAACAGAACATCCCAATCCGCTAAAAAAATTTGTTTTATCAGGATCACAACTTTGAGGATTGGAACAGTTTGTTAATATCATGAATGAAGTTAAGGGTATGATAAATTGATAGAATTTCATTAATAAATCCTTTTGAAAATTTATTTTAATCAACCTGCAGGTTGATTGTTCATGCCATTCACTAAAATATTCTCGGCATATTTTAAACGGCTAACTGCTGCATCTGTTGATTGTGCTTCCTGCTCAAAACGATTATCATGAGCTATCTGAGCGTATTGGTGCATTTGCTCACTTTGTTTAGAATAATAATTTATCTTATTGTTTAATTGGGCTTTTTGATTATTAAAATGAGATAATTGTTGTTTATATTGTCTAACAGTAATTTGTTTTGACGCTATCTGTTTATTAAGGTTTGCCAGTTGTCTCTGTAATTGAGCAACCTGCAGCGATGCCTGTTGCGCGTCATTACTTGCATTTAAAGCTATCTGATGAGCGACGGCAATTTGTTTGTTCAATTGATCTTCCTGTAACTGCTGATTTTCTGTACGATGTGCAACAGCATATCCAACACCGGTTCCCAATGCCGCTCCACTTAATGAACCAATCAAAGCCCCCTTACCATGACCAGCCAAACCTCCTACCAAAGCCCCAAGAGCTGCACCGCTCAATGCTCCTGTCCCAAGCGTTTCATTGAATTGGGAATTTCTTTGCATTTGTCGATTTTGTTCGGGAGATAGATTTGGATTATAGGCAGGTGTACATGCCATTAGTGAAAAACAGGAACAGCCAATAATAATTTTATTAAAATAGGATCTGGACATACGTTACCTTAATATTTTATTAAATACAAATAATCTAAACCAAATGGGTTCATGATCCAATCCTTTAATAAATTTTGGAATCACGATAATTGTTGTAAGGTAATAATTATATCATAAAAGAGATATTTATTTATACTATTTGAGTTAACTGGCCTATAAACATTCAGATTTGTTCATTTCATATAAAAGTACAATACGCATGTATGAATACCCTTTTTTAAAAAAAGTAATATTTCAATTTTTTCTCACATTTTTATCATCTTTGGCACTTATTACAATGACTTCAGCATCAACATCACATCCTTTTATTGAATTAAATAATCAAGGAAAACTTCAGGGATATTTTGATAACCAACTAGCTATTTTCAAAGGGATTCCGTATGCCACGCCTCCTGTTCGTTCATTCAGGTGGTTTCCCCCACAGCCTGTTCAGCCTTGGCAGGGAATCAAAACAACCACTGAATATGGACCAAATTGCAGTCAGTATCCCAATCGATGGGATAAGAAAGAAACCTTTCCTATAACAAGCGAGGATTGCTTATATCTTAATATCTGGATGCCAAAATCCTTTTTTGAAAAAAACGAAACTCCAAAAAAATATCCTGTAATGGTCTGGATTCATGGCGGTGGTTTTGTTTCCGGCGGAAGTAATCAGGAAATCTTCGATGGCAGTTCAATGGCAAATGAAGGGGTTATAGTTGTCACTTTCAATTATAGACTTGGACGTTTTGGTTTTTTTGCACGTCCGGACTTGCAGCAAGAAAATGAGGAGAACAAATGGGCAAACTATGGAATTATGGACCAAATTGCAGCTTTACAATGGGTACAGAAAAATATTTCCTCTTTTGGGGGGGATAGCGATAATATCACCTTATTTGGCGAATCTGCAGGCGGCGCCTCAATTATATCCCTAATGACCATTTCAGAGGCAAAAGGTTTATTTAATAAGGCCATTATTCAATCTGGAACAGGGCATTCACGCTTTTTCCCACCCAGAACCATTGATGACGCAGAAAAAACAGGCCTAAATTTCGCAAAAAAAAATAATATCCAAAACGATGAATATGCTTTGGAAAACTTGCGTAAGCTACCTGCTGAAACCATTGTCGATAAATTGAATTTAGATGATCTACAACCTGACTATTTTTCAGGATTGGTTATTGATGGTATCATGTTGAAGCAATCCCTTGATAGTGCTTTTGAAAAAGGTGCTTTTTATCCTGTTCCTACATTAATCGGTGATACGAGTGGTGATGGTTTTATGATTAACCAATCCGGTTTGAAAGGTATGGCAAGCAAGCTGGGAATGAATATAGAGGATCTCAATAAAATTTATAATCCGAATGGAAAACTATCCGAAACCAGAATTTTGCATCAATTTATGGCCGATATTCAAATTCTTGAACCGACCCGGTTATTGACACAACAAATTGCCAGTAAAAATGTTCCTGTCTATCGCTATCGTTTTTCCTATATTACCAGTTCAGCCCGTCCTTATACTTCCTATGGGGCACCTCATGCATCAGAATTACCCTATGTTTTTGGAACGTTGAACAAAGTATACTCATCCTTGACACCTCAAGACAATGCCATGTCAGAAGCAATAAAAAAATACTGGGTCAATTTTGCAAAATATTCAAAACCTAAAGTAGACGGATTATCGGAATTTTCCGAATTTAAAATTCATCCTGATAAATTACTCAATTTTTCAACAACCGGTATCAAATTTGAAACTGATCCATTTCAATCGAGATTGGATTATATTGAAAATGCATTAAAAAAATAAAAAAATCCTGACTAAGAGATCAAATCTGTATTGTCTCATGATTCTCTCTCGAGGTCTGTAACACTAAGTTTACGGACTGCAATTATTGTTTTAATTATTGATGTTCACAGAATCTCTTGCCTGATTTGACTGAATATTTTTCATATCTTGCAGGACATATACATTTGTCCACTTACTTTTTGGTAAAGAGAGCAATACCTGTATTCGATTGGCAAAAAATGCCAGATTATTGAGTTTTCTAGCTTTATATGCTGTTTCAATCATGGTGAATTGTTTTTTTCTATCAATAATCGATGATGAATCTGCTATTTTACGGATAGTTTCCAAATACCCGTCAATTGAATTATTTAAGATTTGTTTATGATTGATAATGTTTGATTTTATATCGTTTTTTTGTTTTTGGCTTAACATATTCAAAAGCGATAATTCCTTTTCCAAAATCAATATTGTATGTTGATTTTCCCAAATATTTAATGCCAAAGCGGATGCCGCTTCAATTTGGGCACGCATGGTTGCCGCCAAGAAATCATTACGAGCTCTGGCATCCTGATCCAGTTGTGTTGATATCTGTTCAAGTCCGGCCTTTAAGGATGCCTCTGTTGTCTGTTTCTTCAGCTTATCAATCAGTTGATGCGTATTGGCTGTCACTTTTTGGGATTTTTGCAATAATTGATCAAACTCAGATGAAGCCTGATTGGTTTCTTGCAGGCTACCCAATGTAGGTGCGGAAATAACAACTCTAAAACCCATGGTTGCGAGATGTGTCGGTTGATTGGTATTTTGGTCATATAAAGGGATCTCCTCACGTAATGCCGTATTGAGATCCGATGGATTAAATGTATAATTTCCACCTTTTACAATTATTCCACCTGTTAGTCCATGCTGACGTCCCACACGATTCAAATGATAATAATCCTGCATCATTTGACCCACTTCTCCCAACATATCATATAACCCCAAAGGATTTGGTTTCATGCTACCTACCGTTTGAACCTGACCATTTGCCAGTTCCGATCCAGCCATAACATATTCTTCAATTCCTTCTGGCATTGGCCATGTTGGTGCAAGAAAATCCGTTTCGCTAACCTTGTTGCCTCCCTGAGCAGCATAATACCATTCCGCTTCTGTAGGTAAACGGATATAACCATATTTATTACCACGTTTTGGCAATGAATTTTTAGCATGTTGCAATAGCCAAACAGACCATTTTTCCGCAAAATTTTGAGCCTCAAACCATGAAATATTATTGACTGCTTTCTGTCCTGACTGATCGGGTTGTTTGCATGAATCCTGATCTAGAAGAGCATCATATTGATTTCTTGTAACGTCATATTTCCCAATATAATAGAAATTACTTCCATTCACCCCGCTCGAAAAAGGTGCTGCAAGCTGCGCTTGCCTTATATAATCGCTATAACCTTGCTGGGTTTCAGATTGCCCTATCTGAATTGGTAAATCATCCAAAACTCCACCTTCTGTCGGCACTTCAACCTTACGAAAAACCATTTTACCACCACAAGGCAATGGCAAGGCAAAATCTTCCTTCATTGGATGGATATCTATAAATTTACTTGGCCATGATGCGTTTATTGCTTTTGAAATAGTAGGAAAAAATCCAATACCAAGTCCAATAATCAAAACAATTTGTTTCATAAAGCAATTATCCCTTCCCATGGTTGTATTTTGGCAGCTCTCTTTCCCGATAAAAAACTGATTATGAAACTTGCCCCAAAGGTTAAACAGATAGTTGCCAAAATCAATTCCTTATTCAACAAAAATAAAACATGATTTTGTGGTAGAATATTTTTAAATAAATGATTGATCAGTTCTCCTGCTCCTATCGCGGCAACGAACGAGATCGCCAGACCGCAAAATGCAAGAATAAAAGATTGAAAAAGTGGAAAAAAAATTAAATCCAATGAAGAAAATCCAGAATAGCGCAATAAAGCCAGAGATCTGTGTTTACGTTCGGTATTTGCCCAAAGGCCAGATCCCAATGAAATACATAAACCGCTCCCTCCTAATGACGCGATTAAGATGAAAAGATATTGCAAGCGTTGTGTTAACGATAATAATCCAGAAACATCTCCTGCTCTTGATATGATATCTATATTGTTATTACGTAGATTCCTGTCTAATTTTGGCACATCAGTCAAATTTTTGGCATATAACCGGAAACCAGAATACATGATATTTGGCGGTATTTTGAAATTATTAACTTGAACGGGCCAGTCTTCAATACCATCCTGATAGGTTTCCACGGCAACAGCCAAAGACAAGGATACAAAGGCGCAATCCTTATCTGTAACGGAGGGTGGCAATACAGATACGACTTTCAAAGGAAAATTTATCTGCTGTTTAGTATTATGATATATTCTTTCAAGAATGGCATTTACTTGGTCTCCATCATGAATATGCAAATAGCTGGCCGCTGAGGCTGATAATAAAATTTCATCATTTTCTTGTATAAAAGCAGAAATATTACCTAACAATGGGTCACCTTTGGCTGAAGGTACTAACATGATATGCCTGCCATCACCATTATTCTTGTCAGTCATATTTTCCATAAACAAACTTGCTGCCAATGTACGGGTTCGAGGCATGATAAATGCAATATCGTTATTTGAATTAATGTTCTTTATATCATTAAGGGAAAAACTACGATTGGATATTGTGACTATTTCCCTGACATGAGGATCTTCAAGCAATGATTGCCTAATACTGGTTAATACACCACTTCTTAATCCGGCAATGACAATTAAAGGGGCCAAAACTGCGACAATGCCCAGAATATGGCATAATGATAAAATTGGTTCATTTTTCAAGTCTTTCCAGGCAAGTTTAGCGGATAAAAATAAATGCAGATTTTTATGCATGGATCCGTAACCGTGTTATTTTCGTTTTATTGTCAATATTACACGCCATCTCCTTTAAACCATATTGTAACGCCCGTTTAACATCATGTGAGGTCATGATTAAAACAGATCCAGCCTCCGTTACTGTCTCAACCAATAAATGTAAAATTTCGTCGGCTAGAGTGGGATGAACAGAAGCCGTGGGTTCATCCGCTAAAACAATCATGGGTCTATTGATTAATGCTCTTGCAACAGCCACCCTTTGACGCTGGCCAACAGATACCTGACATGGCTTTTTAGATAAAATTGGTCCAATTTCAAGAAAGGTAATCAACTGATCAAACCAGACTTTGTTCTTTTTTCCAATAATCGATAAGGGTAGAGTTATATTTTCCTTTACAGTTATAAAAGGAATTAGGCCTGCTGTTTGCGGAACAAAACCAAAATATGCTAACCTTAAATGAGCCAATTGATCCCGTCTGTAATTATTCCATAATTTTAAAATATCATTTTGTTCAAAATAGAAATTACGTCCTTTTGTCGGTTTCAAGGATAAGGATAACATTCCCAATATCGTACTTTTACCACATCCTGAAGGACCGGAAATGAGTATACGATCACCATGTTTAATTTCTGCATGATCAATATTGATTTTGATTCCGTCAGAAAATTCATATGCAACATTATCAAGAAAAATAAAGGGATTTCCCGAAAATTCTCTCATCAAGGCAAGGCTTCCAAGGGAACAGGATAAACCGCTTCACCAGGATCTTTGCTTCCAGTTAACTGTACCCAAAGATCAGGATGAGACTCATATTCCTGATAAAGTCGTAAACGGCTTTCGACATTATTCAGAACTGTTCTTTGCGCAATTGCTCCCATTGCCAGCCAATCCTGTTCCGAAATGTTCATGATATCCGACTTATAAGGTAAACCTTGCAAATATTCTCCCAGTAATCCGCCAATATTTTTAGATTGAGAAATTTTTTGCGGATCACGGGCCGCTGTTGCAAAGGCTGAACGAAGTTGGGTAAAAAATGTCTGTGGTTCGGTTCTTCCCGCTAATCCTGTTTTCAAGATGATCTGTAAGGATTGGGCTAAATCTGACAACTGGTTTTTGGTTAAGAGAACACGAACTTCAATGGCCTTTTTAACTGGATTAGTCAAATCCCGATCTGTAGTATAACTCGAAATCACATCAGGAACGGAAGTATTTTCCTCCTTACCCATATAGGCAAGACGCATAGCCTGGCTGACAACTTTGATTTGATCCTCTGCTTTTTTAGATTGAGCATTTTTCTTTGACGGATTCAATCCTGCTATAGGTCTACCTGTTGTATCCGCCACCTGTTGCAATAATGCCATTGTGAGGGTCTGAATCACTTCTGAAAAAGCCTCTGGTGTCCCCCCCCTAACAGGAAAATATAAGGATCCAGCCGTACCAAACTGACTTAGCTTTCTATATTGGCTTGCGGCCCTGGTATGATTATTGATTTTCTGACCTGCAGGCGTTAATAAATGAACAACAAATACAGCAACACCTTTCGATTCAGCAAGCTGTTTGATTTCTTCAATTCCCAGTTTAGTTATACTGTGAGGATCATTTGCCTCCCTTGCACCTGCATCCGTCACCAGAATAATATATTTACCAGCTGATTGATTCCAGTCAATTTCATCAAGTGCGGTTTTAATTCCAGCGATAGCATCCTCGTCAAAAGATTTTGACGAAACTTTTGCATCATGAACAGAAGCTATGGCATTGTTAACACTATCCACAGGTTGCTTGAAATCGGGTCTTGCAAAAACCTTTGTTTCATATTCCAGTGACGGATTATCTTTCAAACTGTCCCGAAAGGCAACCAATCCAAAACGAAAATTATCTTTAACCGCTGTATTTTTTATTGAATTAATCAATGATTTAACCGCTGCCTGAGTTTGTTCAATATAGGGTTCCATACTTACAGTCGTATCCATAACAAACACCAAACTGGCCTTGAAATTCCTCAAATTCGCTGGTGATGAATCAGGCTTGCTTTTTTGTGACGGAGCAGAAACGACATGAAGCAAACGTAATGGAGGACCACTTGGACGATCTATCTGCTGGGCATCAAGAATTGGCAACAAATAGAAATTATGAGTGATATCTACATATGTTTCAGGTTCCATGGCTATCACCGGGCCAGGATTACCGGCCAGTGCATTTTTTGCTAATTCCTTGGCTTTATCCCCACCAGATTGATCCAGCAGTATCTGTTTTTCATCCTGCTCATTTTTCATGAACAATGAACGCTCGCGTCCAGCCGGATTGGTAAAGGCACCAACCATTGTATGCGCCCAGTTAATTACTTTATCAGCTGGCACCCAGCCTACAATATGACCCTGGGTATCGCTTCCAACCTGCAACCAATCTTCATTTCCCTGTGTATCTTTCTGACGTTTATAAACATAAAAAACCTTGAAGCCCTCAATCGGTTTCGCATTCTGATTTGAGGGTGAATCTGATATGACAACACCAGGTCTAGTTATGATTTTTTGATAAAGATTATGTTTTCCTTCCATAAGCAATGGTGTGGAGGATGGGGAAACAGCAGGATCAGCATAAATAACTGAGGAACTTTCTATTACTGAAAAATACAATAGCGAAAGAATTAATGATTTATTCAGAATTTTTCTCACTGCCAAAAGTCCTTTAACGTAAGACGGGCCATCTCGTCCCCAGTTTCAGCTTTTTTACTTAACCAGTCATACAATGCTTGACGTGGGGCACCAACTTCTTGAGACCCTTTTTGGGCAGCCATCTGGAAATATCGTGCCGCTTCACGCATATCAGGACTGGGAATGGGACCATCCACCTTGAAATTTACAGGACTGTAAAGTAAACCCAACTTGACCATTGCTTCACTTTCCCCCTTGGATGCTGCATTTTCCAATAACAAAATTCCATCATCAGCCTGCTTATTTTCTAACCGCCTTTCCCCCTCTTTAGTAATAGCCAATGTGCTGGGAGCTTTACTAAGAACATCCTGTAATGGCATCAATTCCAAATTCTCCGCCTTGTTTTGGGAATTGGATTTGGTTGATTCAGGAAAAGATTGCTTCTGGGAATTTTCAGATTGTTTTCCATCATCATTATTCTTTTTATCATTACTCTGTTTTATTACTGGTTTGTTTTCTAAAGTTTTTTCCTTAACAGAAGGATTTTTATTGGGAACATGATGTTTTTTTATATAAATTCCTGTTCCAATGCTGAATAACGACAAAAGACCCAAACCTGATCCTAAAATTATCCAGGGTAGTTTGCTTCTGGTCTTGTTTGATTCTCCATGCAGATTTTCACTATTCAATAAATCCTCTTTCTGTGGAAAAATGGGGCGTTTCTTTTGTATCTCTGGATTTATAACCGGTAAATCAGGTTTGTTTTCATTCTGATTAACTCGATTATTTTCAGTATCCATTACAACAGTTTCTATATCCGGTTCAGCTCCCGATTGATCCAGGGAAACAGTGGGTTCTTCTTGTTGCCCATTTATTTTATTAACTATTTCTAAATTTTTTTTCTCTTTCCCGGAACTGCTGACATCATCTATTTTTTTATTTTCAACAACTTTTCTGGAAACACTTCGTTTGCCGATAATGGGAGGCCAGATTACGGTTTGGACAAGATCCAGTTCCGGAACCTTGATCTGGCATGGGCTCCCCGCCTCCAGTAAATCACATAAACGGTCAGCTTCAATAAATAAAACTAGATCATTTCCTTGTTGTTCCTGACGTATAACCTTTTGAACAGGAATTGAGGGAAATTGTGGAAATGTAATATTAAAATTCTGTCCCTTCAAATCTGCCTTACTTATTACGGTAATAGCGGCTTCACCTGGTCCTGATGCTGAAATTTTTAATACCGAATTCATTTTATAAACCTTTTAATACGGTTATGATACGCCCCAGGGCTTCATTTGCAGCTGGATCAATTCCATCAAGACTGGACGCGCCAGCATTTTCTTCAAATCGCTGTACCATGGCTGAAATCCAATCTCGAACAAAACGTTCGTGATATGGAACGGGATGTTCAGGTAAAATCAATATATCATTGGGTGCCTCTCTTGGTTCGAATACATGATGCTCACCCTTTAATCCTCTTGTCATGGGTCTTTCGGATAATGGTACGGAATGATAACCCAAATAATAAACAAAATTACCAATTTCCATTTCTGCCAACAAAACCTGTGTTTCACCCTTTAATGAACCACTGGTGAAAAGCGCCGCATTGCGTCTTAATTGTTCAGCGAGCCTATCCCTGAGATTTAACCGTCTTGCAAGCAAGGATATCTCTGCCGTTAATGCGGTTAATTGTTCTGTTGAAATATAAAAATGCTGTTCAACCTGATCATTACGAGAAAAATCATCCATAATATGATTCCATTTGGACAATACTAAATCGGCATATTGTTCATGACGATCTTTTGCCTGTCCCGTATCCACTTCTTTTTCCTGTTTTTGATCCGATAAATCGGCATCTGGAAACATATCTTGAAAAAGATCGTCTACATCACTTGTTCGACCGATCAACAATCTCTGGTTAGAAAGCTGCATTTCCATACTATGCCATGCTTCCATCATATCCTCTCGCCTAACCTGGAGTGACCGTAACAAAGATCCAAACATTTGTGATTTGACGGATTGCATCAATGAAAGAGCTATTGATTGAGCCTCTGATGAAGCCTTTTTGATAGCTTCTTCCGTATTACCACTATGATAATAAGGTGAAATAAAACGTGCCAGGTTAACAGCAAGATGTTCGATCTGTCCATTAATCTGTTCAACTTTTAACCGTGCGTCACATACTTTTCCCAATGCACCGGCAAGATAGGTGATACCTCCATCATTTGGCTGCAAAACAGCATTCCATGCCTTTTCAGGATCAGCCACATAACGCTTGATTTCAGGATTACTCAAATAAGCCTGTTTCATCGTTTCAACTAGTTTTTTTGCCCGTTCCGCAATTCCAGCTTCTTGCTTATGTCCGTTAATGACCGCATAATCCATAACAGCTGGAAAACTTATAGAGGGACTGCGTAACCAGTAAAGATTATTGAAAGGATGATTATCTCTCCAATTCTCGATCCAACTGCACGTTTTAAAAAAGTCAATTAGACTTGCATTAATTCTGGCTGTCCATCTTGTGCTTGATGAAGGAGATTCTCCTGCTTTTTGTTCAAACTCCCGATCAAATTTTGTCAAAACAACAAACAAATTATCTCTTTGTCTATTACGTTCTTCTTCCGTCGCACCGATACTGTTTCTTACCCATCCATCAATCATGCCTGGCAGGGTTGAAACATTCTGTATGGAATCACCAATACACAATAACATTGCCGAAATTTCACGTTCGGCTTCATAGCGTTGCAAAAGATAGGCCACCTTTCCCCGAAGAAATAAACGTCCCAAAGCTTCTGGTGCCTGGAGAAACGCTTGTGGATCGTAAATCATTTCTCTTGATCTTGCGCCAGGAAAATCAAGCAAATCCGTTTCCTTGAGAAATGCCCATGGAGCATCACTTCCTATTGGAACGGTTAATTCTGCCGTCAATGCCGTTACAATTGAACGGTCAATTGATTGTCTTTCCCCTTTTGAAGTCAAAACGGTAATTTTATCCTGGGAATTCATTCCAAGCGTGAATAGGGTTTCAACATTCAATATACTTTTTTCTCTTGGCTTCAGTGCTTCTGTAGAGCAATAGACATTTTCCGTTTTTCCCAAATTTCCTAAAACTGTAAATAAATTTCTTCCTAAATTAGTAAATTGTCCCAGATTGTTCCATAATGGTGAAAACAAGACAGCCGATTCATGAGCTGGAATATACGGAACGGTTTCCCTCAGTTGCTGCCAGTAAATTTCTCTTAATTTTTCAAATCTATGATGATCGGGATATTGTTTTTTTAAATATTCATATAGAACCTCTATATCATCAATATCTATAATTGAATTAATGATCTTGTCTTGCATAAAAGGTTTCATGGAATGAAACAAATTCTGTAGTGACTGATCGTCAATTTCGGCATCTTTTGTCTTAAAATCCTCAATTGATGTATTGGTC
Source organism: Commensalibacter sp. A3DC (assembly GCF_047307945.1). Lineage (NCBI taxonomy): Bacteria > Pseudomonadati > Pseudomonadota > Alphaproteobacteria > Acetobacterales > Acetobacteraceae > Commensalibacter > Commensalibacter sp. A3DC. Next base: position 23,693 of record NZ_JAXOQA010000009.1, read on the forward strand.
AATATTTTTATGACATCAACCGCTGACAACAATCGTAATGGAACAGGCATATTTTCATCAATAACGTCAATTTTCCGCGTTGTAAAACGAGATACAAGCCCCGTTGATTCATTACCACCTTGTGGATTCATATCCGTTAAGAAATTAAGATTTTCTTTTTGATAATACGCTATCAATGCCTGTCTTGGTTTTGTCGCCAAACTTGAAACAAGATAGGATTTACCAGCCTGAGACGCTCCAAAAACCGCCACGGCAGGTGGCTGGTAAGCAGCATTGTCAAGTTGTCTGGCCTGCCGACGAAATCGCCTAAGGGTATATTTGACTGCATCCCCATCTCCCCTAATGGCTTTTGGATTATCTTCAAACCAGTGTAAAGCCATATCAGCAGAACATAATACATTCCCGGTTCTTTTTTGTAGATGCCTGGTCATTTCTTGAATATCGTTTGGCATATTAAATAATCTTTCTCTAGGCTAAGGTAAAGCGACCTGTATCACGCCAATAACCTTCGGAATTCATCATGGTTTGCAATCTCAAGACCAAAAGTCGGGTGGGATATTGCTCGCCATTCCGATCTGTTATTTCAACAATCCTGAATTGTTCGCGATCTGAATAATCATTTTTTAGATTTTCCTTTTCTTGATCGATATCCTGACGCTTAATTGTTACCGTCAAAGGCAGGGCAATTTTATTCAGAGCATTGAAATTATTTATTTCCAAAACATATAATGGCGACGCTGGCCATCTTTCAATTCCAAGCTGACGAAAACCAATCTTGGTGGTATTTTCAAAATCATCAATCTTGAAACCTACATCTTCTTGAGGTTTCCTTTCGGGTAAATCTATATTTGAAAGCCAAACATTTTTATTCCTCAACTGACCATTTTTTTCCAAACGACCAATAAAACGTACAGTGGAATACATATGCAAATCACGTGATCGTAATACAAAATTCTGTAACTTCCCTTCCGCTTGCAAACATAAAGATGCACCAACTACAACGGTGGTTTTTGGATCACTTATACGGTTCTGAGCATCACGGAAAGGATAATATGCACCAACACGATAATGGTACATACCTATAATACGGTGAACCGGAACCGGCATGGCGGCCATAATCATATCAACAATTCTGCGTAATCTTGAAGGTCTACCTGATATCAACAAGACATCACAATCATAGGTCCAAATTGCTTCGCACAATTTCGCTATGACATCACCCATAACATATGTGATCGAGGCCTCAACCTGTTGCACCTTGGCTATGATTTCCAAGTCGGTTATTTTAAAATTTTCTGCTCCTGCCTTTTTGGCAAGAGTCTGAATGTAATTTTGGGATCGCTCGATATTTTCCTTGTCCTCACCAAGAACATCGCCAATATGGAATGCATCAAGTATATCGATTGTTCGATCAATTACATTTTCATAACGGGACAATATTGCCAATGCAACCGGTTCCAAAACATTATTGACAAAAAGCTGTCTTAAATGACGCTCCTGTTCTGATTGCCCTCCCCAGTCCTGTCCAATGGCGGAACTAAAAAATGCCTGGGTGTCAATTACCCCCGCTTTACGTAGGGAATTTTCCATTATGGGTAAAATGATATGCGTTATGATATGTTCAAGAATATCATCCCCTGCTATTTTAAAGCTTTCCCTAAATTCCTGATGTGGACAAATTGTCTCACCCACAGGCACAGAATAGGAACTTATCATCAAGTCAGTCGTTCCACCTCCAATATCCAAGCTTGCTATCCTAATTTTCGGTATCCGGTTATCAGTTTCCCTATCTTTATCGACATGACCGTTTAATTGCATGAACTCATCCACATTTCCACCGAGACGTTCGGTAATCTCGTTATATAACCAAACGATTTGGGTTGCTGTTGCCTCATCAAGATGCGTGTGAATTTTTGGCCGTTCATTTGTAGATATACCCAGCATTTCGCAATATAAATCAATGGCTGCAATCGCACGATTACGTAAGATTTTCTGTTCCGCTACCGGCATACCGGGAGGTAAAGTCAATGTTACAGACCGAAGATGTCTCATTAAAGTTTTATTTTGTCTTTGTTCACGATTTTGAGGCGAGTTCATCTGTAATCTCGCTTGAAACAAAATTTCCACAAGCATAAAGGTAAATAATGAACTCCGTGAAAAATTTGGTTGTGTGGTGATATTCTCCCCTATTAAACGTTCCTCCTCAGTCAAAACACGACCATCCGGTGAAATCATTGCCATAAATGCCCCCGTAACTGGAGGATCAATTATTCTGCCCGAAATACCCATGGAACGGCTATTGTAACGCCAGTTTTGTAAAGATAAACGCGTATCCCATATATATCTTTTAGGAGATGTAATACCGGTTATACCTTCATTTCCAATTCTTGTCCCTGCCAAATGTGCTGCCTCATAACCGACCCTGACCGGACTTGGCCAATAAAAGGCAGACACCCTTCCGGAACGACGAGAGAGAAGATCACTTCCAAAATTTGCACGAGCAAATTCTATACAGCTTGGAAATGGTTTGTCATATTTAAGATTGGGACGTGAAAGATCTCTAAGAATCAAAGGATAGCTATTTGAAAAATTAACATCCTGTCCCGGATGATCCTCAACTAAAATTCCACAGCTCCTTGAATTTCCCAAATCCAGAATTAGGTCTACCTCAACCGGGACTTGTGATGTTATTCCCTTACCACCATCCAGCAAATGCACTGATGGTAAGGTTTGCAAGGAGGTTAAAATCTGTAGGAATGCCTGATAGACGGCATAATGCCAACAATATCGTTCTTCATATAAAGAACTATTGACAACATTTTCCTGTTTGATTTTCAAAAGCCAATCACCAACCCATCCTTCATTCAAAAACCATGCCACATCAGTAAAATTAGAAACGAATTTATAACAGTCCTGTCTTTGGCTATCTTCTATAGTGGGTGCATTATAAATTTCATTATTATCCTGTGTTTGCAAACTTGTATCGAATACAAGATCAAATTGATACAAATCCTCCCTTATCTGTGTAAGATATCCACGTACCCAATTTGCCGGTCCATTTCGAAAATGCTCATTACCTGTTTCTTCACCCGATATGAGCGCAAAAAAAGGCAAGGGTATCCATTGATGCAGAAACATTTGCATCATCCCTTTCCAGGAAACCTCATAAATCTGATTTTCAGGTGGAACCTGACCGGATTGAACATCCCTCAACACACCTGTTTCGGGATCCTCCCTAAGGGAATGCAAGATATAACGTGGTGTACCATCATCATATTCACCATTACGCTCTTCCCAAAACCAGCAATGAACATTTTTTAATTGCGCAACAGGAATTTTTATAGACCAAAACTGTATTCCACTGTCAGGAATTAAAGTGATGATACGAGACATATGATTCTCAATCCCCTGAGAAATATTAGGACACAAATTGATAGATTAAACTATAACAGCTATTATAAAATAAAAAATAAATAATTGAATTGTTTTAACGACCGAATTTTTATGAAATAATTTTGAAAATCTATTTAAATATAAATTTCAACCAATTAAAAAATAAATAATATTCTGAGTATGATTGAACATTATATTTATTAAGTTTCATATCTTGACTATATAAATCAAATACCGTACCTAAATTACTAGGTATATTAATAATCATGAACATTCCGATTGAAAACAATCAAAAACGGTTTTTACCCATTGTCGCAGCAATATCATTTTTCATGGCTGCACTTGATTCAACTGCCGTCAATACAATAATTCCCTACTTATCCAATTTTTTTAACACACCTTTATTCAAAACGAAAAATATCATTATTTATTATATGGTGGCTGGATCCCTATTTATTCCTCTTACGGGATATCTATGCCAAAAACATGGATGTCGCATAATTTTTTGTCTTTCACTGGCAATTTTTACATCTGGCTCTCTTTTATGCGGACTTTCCCATAACTTGAATGAATTGTTAATCGCAAGGATTATTCAGGGTTCTGGAGGAGCACTTATGCTGCCGATCGGTCGATTGGCAATTATCCAGACCTTTTCCAAAGACGAACTGGTAAAAGCATTAAGTATGGTAACCCTTCCCGCTTTGACTGGTCCCTTGATCGGTCCCATTGTTGGGGGGATGATCACTTCTTATTTTCATTGGTCTCTAATATTTTTAATCAATATACCCTTCGGTATTCTTGGAATTATATTTGCCTTACGAATTTTTCCCGATATCAAGGATAAATCAATTAAAATGGATTATACAGGGTACGGAATATTTGCCATTTCAATAGCCTTTCTTACCTATGCACTCAGTCTATTTAGTGAAACAAAACAATTTAAAATTCCAACCCTGATTCTTATTCTGGGCATCCTTTTAATGATATTTTACTGGATAAAATCCTATAATCATAAACACCCCTTATTTCATCACAACCTTTTTAAAGTAAGAAGCTTCACAATTGGAATTTTCGGTAACATCGTTGCACGTATCGGATGCGGCGCCGTGCCATTCATGCTGCCATTGATGTTACAAATTCTATTGGGACTTTCACCCGTAAAATGTGGTTTTGCAATGTTACCATTGGCCATTGCTTCTTTTGTAGGAAAATCTTTCGTCGATCAGATTATAAGACAGACCGGTTACCGACGTTTTCTGTTTATCAACACTATATTGCTCAGTTTTTCATATATTTCGTATGTAACTGTAACAAGTTCATCCAGCTGGACATTATTGATTGTTCTAATGCTCATTACTGGATTTATAAATTCCATTCAATTTACAGCCATGAATACAGTTACCGTTATTGATCTATCTTTTAGTAAACAACCTTCAGGAAGCGGTTTATTATCCACAGTCATGCAACTTTCCATGGCTTCTGGTGTTGCCGTCTCTGCAATACTTTTAAATGTAGATCAATCTTTGCATCCCAATTCCGCTCCTGCAATACATTTTCATTTTACATGGTTTTGGTTGGGTATAACGACACTTTTCAGCTCTTTTATCTTTTGGTTTTTGCCAAAAGGAAAATAATTATTCTTCTTTATTATTTATAAAATACAATTTTTCCCGTTTATAGGATATCCATATTTTATTTAGTGCAAACCAGTCTGAACCAATCAGCATATCTGCTTCATCATGCAATGGGGATACGGTCAATGTAGGTTTGATTTCAACCTGTCCACCAATTTCGAAACGCTTAAATTGATACCAGTGATAAACAACCTCTTTTGAACCAATCGAGCTTGCCAGTCCACCCGGACGTGTGGCCAGCTCATCTTCATGAATTCCCATTTCTTTTACTTTTTGAAGGGCAACTATTCGGGATCGTGCACCACTGTCAATTAGGGCTTCTAGGGGAAACTGATCAATTCTTATCTTTGTAAACACACGAAAACCTTTTTTGTCCAAATCAGTAATATGACCTTTTTCTTGCCAAAAAGGTGGTACCATACATAATAATGAATGGCTGTTCACCTCCCATAAATTCAGCTTTCCTGTTTTTATTGAAAATTCAACATCAAAATTTGATAATATATCTCCACCGATCAATCCTGAAATGGCAGGTTTAATTCTAGGAAATTGAGGTAAATTACCAACTGGTATAGATAAAGCGCCCAGATTGTACGTTCCTATGTGCATATTTCGGATAAAAACATTTTGTACTGTTTTACTTCCCCCTTTTGAACCCAGTATTATTGTTTTTTGGCCTGGATCCACAGGTAAATGCAGCCTTGAAGCTCCATCCAAAGAAATAAGACTTCCTTCTGAACCTGTGTCAATAATCAGGGAAACCATTTGTCCATTAATTTGAAAATCCCCTATTATATATCCTCCTATATTTCTGAGAGGAATTTGCGCAATTTTTTCATAACTGCATAAATTCCTTTCGGCTTTGGCTGAATCAAAAGACCATAAGCCTGTAAAAAAATAAAATGTCAGAATGAGTTTTTTCATATTTTTCTATTTATATTCGCTTTGGGATGGGCTTTATTCCATACTTCCAGTAAATGAGATTCATCCATCAATGTATAACGCTGCGTTGTAGACAGGCTTGCATGTCCTAACAACATCTGTATTGTTCTTAAATCTCCTCCGTTTTGTAAAATATGGGTGGCAAATGAATGACGTAGAGCATGAGGTGTTGCCAATTCTGACAATCCCGTCATGCGTCTGTATTCACGCATATTTTTTTGGGCAATCGATGGATTTAACCTTTTGCCTTTAACACCGACAAAAACTGGTGATTGAGATTTTATCATAAAAGGGTAATGTTTTTCCCATTTTATTAATGCCTCAGCCACATAGGACAAAATCGGCACAAGTCGTTCCTTATTTCCTTTACCGGTTATCCTTAGGGTTGCACCCTCACGGGTCAGATCTGCATTTCTGAGATCCCCCCAATTTAAGGATAAGGCTTCAGACAACCGCAAACCACAACCATACAACAATGTAAATAAAGCGATGTCACGATTTTGAGTCATTGGGAACTGATCAACAATCGCAATATTCCTAGTCAACTCTGAAGCCTCTTTTTCCGTCAATGGATGAGGTAAAGGTTGATTGACCTTTGGAATCTTTATTAATGAAGCAATATTATTCTCAATATAATAAAACCTTGCCAAAAAGCGATAAAATGACCGCAATGCGGATAAACGTCTTTTACGTGTACGGATTGCGGCATCTTGCGTATGTCGACCCTGACCAAGATAATGACTTTTAAGGGCTTTGTTATTTTCATCCGCCATCCATGCTCTGACATCCTTATATGAAAGATCGGCAAGATCATGCCCGGTTATTTCTTTACCCCTATAATTTGCAAAAAATTGTAAAAAAAGGGTTAAATCTTGTTGATAGGCAATAATACTATTAGATGAGGCTCTTTGACTGTCCCTCATCCATTTCAAGAAATGCTTTAAATAATCTTCTGCCAGCATGATTGGATCCTTTTCAACACGATTCTGTCACTGAAATGATAATTTATTATAAATTCCATATTCTGTAAAAATGATTGACCGGCCCATGTCCCTTACCCACTTGCAGCTGATTGCCAGCCTTAAGTGCATGCCCTAGATAAGTCTTGGCCTCTCTGACCGCATCAGGAATTTCCATAACGGGAATCAAGGCTGTTATGGCAGAAGACAACGTGCATCCTGTACCGTGATTATTATTTGTCAGCACTCTTTCATCCTCATAATCGAAAATTTCATTCTTGTTACATAATACATCTAAACAGTTAAATCCCTCGAGATGTCCCCCTTTTAACAAAACCCAATGAGATCCAAATGAAAGTAATTTCTGTGCCTCCTCTTTCATTTCCAGCATTGTTATTGGATCATTTCTATTCAATAAAACACATGCCTCCGGGATATTCGGGGTAATAAGCGTGGCAAGAGGAAATAGTTCGTCCTTCAATGAATTAACTGCCGCATCATTGATCAAATGATCACCGCTTTTTGCCACCATGACAGGATCAATAACGACCTTGGCAACATTATATTCTCTCAGTTTCTGGGCTACAATCCTGACAATAAGCTCATTGCCAAGCATTCCGATTTTGACAGCGTCAACATGGATATCCTGAAAAATCGCATCGATCTGATCTGCAACCATTTTAGGATCCATAATCTGAAAAGATCTTACCCCTTGGGTGTTTTGCGCAACAACCGCCGTTATAACTGACATTGCATAGGTTCCCAATGCGGAAAAAGTTTTGATATCAGCCTGGATTCCCGCCCCTCCACTTGGATCGGTTCCAGCAATTGTTAAAATATTTTTAATCATGTAGATCCCAATTTATGTCTAATATTTTATGATTATAGTTTTAATTCATTCTAGAGATATATTTTATCTTAAATCCAGAACATATAGTTTCAAACAATGCTATACTATCCTCGTAAAATAAGATTTTGCCTCAATTTCAATTGAGTTTGTCAAATGAATCCTGATATTTTATCTGATATGCCTCTATCTTACCGTAAAACAGTCCCGGTTCTTCTTCCTTACCCATTCAAGGAACCTTTTGATTATATAATTCCACACGACCTAAAAGTGGAAAAAATCATTCCTGGTACCCTGGTTATTGTACCGCTCAATCAACGTAAGGAAATAGGGGTTGTCTGGCAAGATCACGTTCTATCAGGCAATTTGTCTTTATTATCCACCTCCAAAAAAGAAAAAAGAAAATTAAAAGAAATTATTTCCATTTTACCCATTCAGCCCTTACCGAGAGTTTTAATGCAATTCATTGATTGGATGGCAAATTACAATTTTACGGAATCAGGTTCGGTTCTGGCAATGGCAATCCGTAATATCAGAACTCTCACCGTTCCCTTAAAAAAAGAATATGGATGGATAAAAACTTCACCTTTGCCAACAAACTTAAAAATTACCGAAAAAAGAAAAAAAATTCTGGATTTCATGAATATTCCAGATCAAGCCTATACAACAAGGGAATTGACAGAAAATTTACATATAAAACCTTCGGTTATTTATGGACTGGAAAAATCAGGGGGCATTTTCAAACAACCCCTTACCAATTTTACGCAATTTTCGAAACCTGATCCCAATTTTCATCAACCTAACCTTTCCGAAGAACAAACCAAAGCAACAACTTTTTTAACGAAACAAGTCGATAAGAAAAAATTTTCTGTAACTTTACTGCAAGGCATTACCGGTTCAGGAAAAACAGAAGTTTATATGCAAGCCATAGCTTCCTGCATCGAACAGAATAAACAAGTTCTGGTTTTATTGCCAGAAATCGCTTTGTCAGCTCAATGGACCAACCGGTTTTACAAACGTTTTGGCGTAAATCCTGCACTATGGCATTCCGATCTAGGTTTAAAACACCGTAAACAAACCTGGATGGCTATATTAAAAAATGAAGTTTTCGTGTTAGTTGGCGCGAGATCCGCCCTATTTCTCCCTTTTTATGATCTGGGATTGATAATTGTGGACGAGGAACACGAATCTTCCTTCAAACAGGAGGAAGGTGTTATCTATAATGCCAGAGATATGGCCATTGTCAGGGCTAAACTATCCTCGTGTCCTATTATTTTGGTTTCCGCCACCCCTTCAATGGAAACCCTGATAAATGCGCATCAGGGAAAATATTTTCATCTCACCTTAACCAAACGACATGGTGGGGCTATCATGCCACGAACCAAACTGGTTGACATGAAAATACATCCACCAGAAAAAGGACATTTCCTGTCACCACCTCTTGTAAAGGCAACACAGGAAAAACTTGACAAAAACGAACAGGTCTTGTTTTTTTTGAACAGGCGCGGTTACGCCCCTTTAACTTTATGCCGTGCTTGTGGTTACCGTCTTGAATGTCCACATTGTTCAGCATGGTTGGTTGAGCATCGCAGCACTAGAAAACTGGTATGTCATCATTGCGATTATTCTATACCCGTTCCGCTGGAATGTCCCCATTGCAATACCAAGAATAGTCTGGTTCCCATTGGTCCTGGAATTGAACGCATTACCGAAGAGGCAAGAATTACCTTTCCTGACGCAAAAATCCTTGTCATGTCCAGTGACCGTTTAAACAGCCCCAAAATGACAGCCGAAGCCGTTCGCAAAATCATACGAAAACAAGTCAACCTTATTATCGGCACCCAAATTGTTGCCAAGGGATGGCATTTCCCTGATCTTACTCTTGTTGGGGTTATAGATGCCGATTTGGGATTAACCGGCGCAGATTTACGTGCGGCTGAAAAAACATTACAGTTATTGCATCAGGTCGGGGGTAGAGCCGGTCGAGCCAGATTTCCCGGTACAGTTATAATTCAAAGTTTTTTAACAGATCATCCCGTAATGGAGACGTTAATCAAAGGTGATTTCAATCAATTCATGATCGAAGAGGCGCATGAGCGTAAAGCCGGATTTTGGCCTCCTTACGGTCGATTGGCCGCCATAATCGTAAGTGCGGATACAAATCAGGATGCTTTGGAAACAGCTCAGCAACTCGGTCTAAATGCGCCCAGCCAAGATGGAGTCATCGTTTTGGGACCTGCCCCAGCTCCCCTATCTCTGCTTCGTAACCGTTATCGACAGCGTTTATTGCTAAGAACACATAAATCCATCGCCATACAGCCGATCCTACATCAATGGTTGGATCCAATTAAACCCAAAAAAAACGTAAAAATAACTGTGGATATCGATCCAATATCGTTTTTGTAATATTGATTAAGATTTATAGTCTGAATATTTTCATAATTAGAATTCATATAAAATATTCTGTATGAAATCCTAATTAATCGCTCGCATCCAATGATGTTTTTATTTATTATGTTTTCTCGTTATTAATTTATTTGTACTGATCAGGAGATCCCATGCCTAACTCCCCTACAATTCATTCTGATTCTCTTACAGAAGGATTGATGGATTATTCAAAGGAACTTTTAATCGTCACACATAACGGACGTTTTCATATTGACGATGTTTTCGCCTTTACAACCTTATTTCTTGCATTGGATTTAGAAAATAGACCCTTTCGGCTGGAAAGAACACGTAACCCTGAAATCATTGAAAAAGCTGATATTGTATTTGATGTTGGGGGAATTTTTGATGGCAAGCGTTATTTTGACCATCACCAGATTGGTGCTCCTGAAAGAGATATCAAACAGACACCCAAAAACATGGAAGGAACTATTCCCTATAGTTCTGCTGGTCTTATATGGACCGCTTTTGGCTTGGATGTCATTAAAAAACTAGCCCCTGACCTGGATGAGAAATCACATCGTGTTGCGCATAGTGTAATTGAAAAAGCGCTAGTCATTCCCATAGATGCAATCGATAATGGAAAAATGCAACCTGAAAACGGATTAAATTTTTCATCAATCATAAATATTTTCAATCCTGCATGGGATTGCGACGACCCGTCAAACCAGCTGGAACGTTTTTTTGAGGCAAGTAAAATCGTTCAAACTGTTTTGATTTATCAACTCAATATTGAATTTGCTCGTAACAGAGCCATCAGCTGTTGTGAAGAAGCATACAAGAACAGCCCCGATAACCGTATTTTGATGTTGCCTCGCTGGATGCCACATATATATCCGATTTTTGCCAATGCTTGGAATACACAACTGGTAATTTACCCTGCAGAAAATGAATGGCGTGTCGGGACAGTTCCGATCCGTATGCACGGAAACGATCGACGTAGATTGTTTCCTGCCAGCTGGGGAGGACTAGAAGGTGAAAATCTAGAAAAAGAAACAGGAATTCTGGGGGCGAAATTCGTTCACAAGGGATTGTTCATAGCTGTTGCCACATCAAAAGAGGCAGCAATCGCACTTGCGCACAAAACCCTGGAATAATTTATAAAAACTATAATTAAGGATTAGAATTCGTGTTAATCCTTAATCTTGTCTAATCTGATTTACAAATGAATACCCAAGCATAAATATTTGATTTCAAGATAATCATCTATACCATATTTGGAACCTTCCCTTCCAAGACCTGATGCCTTTATTCCGCCAAAAGGTGCCATTTCATTTGAGATCAAACCAGTATTAATTCCCACAATCCCGTATTCCAAGGCTTCTGATACACGTGTTATTCTTGAAATATCATTGGCATAAAAATAGGATGCCAAACCAAATTCCGTATCATTGGCCAAATGAATAACCTCTTCTTCAGTTTCAAAGCGATATACAGGCGCCAAAGGTCCAAAAGTTTCCTCTTTCGAAACCAGTGCATTAAATGGTACATTCGATAAAATTGTCGGCTCGAAAAAACATCCCTCAAGAGCTTTACCACCCATGACAACAGTTGCGCCTTTATTTACAGCATCATCAATATGTTCTTTCACCTTTTTCAAGGCATTTCGATCAATCAAGGGACCAATGGTTACATCTTTATTCAATCCATTGCCAACCTTGAGTTTGGTAACGGCATGTTTAAATTTTTCAATAAATTGATCATAAACTGAATCATGAACATAAAATCGATTTGCACAGACACAAGTTTGACCCGCATTTCGATATTTGGACATCATTGCCCCTTCCACCGCCGCATCAATATCTGCATCTTCAAAAACGATGAAGGGTGCATTGCCCCCCAATTCCATCGATAATTTTTTTACCGTACCGGCTGATTCCTGTATTAACTGAGCGCCAATTTCTGTTGATCCTGTAAAGGTTAGTTTACGAACTATTGGATTAGAGGTCAACTCTCCACCAATTTCCCCTGAGGATCCTGTAATGATATTGAAAACCCCTGGCGGTAATCCAGCTTCTTCAGCCAGCACACCCAGGGCCAAGGCAGAGTAAGGGGTCATACTTGCGGGTTTAAGTACCATTGAACATCCAACTGCCAATGCTGGACCAGCCTTGCGGGTAATCATCGCGTTGGGAAAATTCCAGGGGGTAATTGCTGCCGTAACCCCAATTGGTTGTTTGATAACCGAAATCCGTTTATCTGCCGCGTGTCCGGGAATAGTATCGCCATAAACCCTTTTTGCCTCTTCGGCAAACCATTCCAGATAAGACGCGCCATATTGAATTTCCCCCTTAGCCTCCGCCAAAGGCTTCCCCTGTTCAAGTGTGAGAATTAATGCAAGATCATCCTTGTTTTCTTCCATTAATTCATACCAACGACGCAAAATGACAGATCGCTCTTTTGCGGTTTTTTTTCGCCACGCAATCTGGGCGGTTTGTGCGGCTTTAATAGCCTTTTTTGTTTCGTTACCACCCATTTTCGGAACAGTTCCAATAATTTCATCAGTTGCAGGATTGACAACCTGAATTACTTGACCATTATCTGCATTCAACCATTGACCATCAATGAAACATTGCTGTTTGAACAATGACTTGTTTTTTAAATCGTCAAGACTTTTTTGAACCATGCCTGTTGCTTTCTATCATATGGAATAATTAATGTTATTGAGATTATAACAAAGCGAATTCTGTTTTGTTATAATTTACATTATCATAACAAAGAATTGTTTTTGATTTATATTTTATAATAGATCCATATTAAAATTTTACTGAAAACAACTTGCATAACAATCTATTTTGCTGTTGTATATTTTGTAACAAAATTACTTAAAACTAAAGATAAAAGAAAGATAAGAAAATGAATTCCGGAAAACAATTTCCGATTAAATTCTCCCAAAATCCAAACAGCCTGTCAAAAAAGGAACGTGAGGCAATTTTAAAAAAACCTGGTTTTGGGCAAAAATTCACAGACCATATGTTGGTAATTCATTATAATGATGAAAAAAAATGGCATGATGCGGAAATCAAGACTTACGGACCAATTAGTTTGGATCCTGCCGTTTGCGTTTTTCATTATGCACAAGAAATATTCGAAGGCATGAAGGCCTATAAGGCAAATGATGGTCGTATTCTTTTATTCAGACCAGAAGCCAACGCAAAACGTTTTGCCAATTCGGCCAAAAGGCTTGCCATGGCCCAACTTCCTGAATCACTCTATTTACAAGCCATAAATGAATTTGTTAAAGTGGAAAAGAACTGGATCCCAGACCAGGAGATAGGTTCTCTATATCTCCGTCCTTTCATGATTGCCAGTAAACCTTATCTTGGTGTTAAACCTTCCCCGGAATATCTGTTTATGCTGATTGCCTCGCCAGCCGGTTCCTATTTTTCCAAAGATGCACAATCTGTATCTGTATGGGTTTCTGAATTCTATACAAGGGCGGCCCCCGGTGGAACTGGAGAGGTTAAATGTGGTGGAAATTATGCAGCCAGCCTTGCCGCCCAACAGGAAGCTACAAAAAATCAATGTGACCAACTTATTTTTCTTGATTCTGTAGAGCATAAATGGATTGAGGAAATGGGAGGGATGAATATCTTTTTTGTATTCAAAGATGAAACTTTACTAACCCCCCCCTTAAGTGGAACCATTCTACCTGGGGTAACTCGTGATTCTCTTATTACCTTAGCAAAAGATAAGGGACTGACCGTTAAACAGGAAAAATATTCAATCCATCAATTGATTGACGATATTCAATCAAAAAAAATCTCTGAAATCTTTGCCTGTGGCACTGCCGCTGTCATTACGCCTATTGGAAAAATAAAAAATTCAAAAGGCGAATATATTATAAATGAAGGTAAATCAGGAAAAATTACCCAAGACCTTCGTAAAAGTTTGATTGACATTCAATTCGGAAATGTCATTGATCCTTATCAATGGGTAAAAGTAGTAAAATAAAAACTTTTTGTTTTTCTTATCTTTAATAACCATTTTCCAAACTAAATAAATATATTTTAGGGAAAATGGTTTTCATTTTTCTGAAAATCCGAATTTAGCATGGCTTATACAATAATTAAACTTACTTAACATGGATGGCAGTCCAAGCAAATCAACAATATTTACGGGTTGCTGACCATATTCAACAACAACCAAATCTGCATAGGATAATTTTTGTAACAAATAGTTGAAATCCTTTAAATTCAAACGATTCATCAACATATTCTTATCCATCGCTTTCATCGTGAACAAAAAATGTTCCTTATTAATTGTCAAGGCTATATTTTTATTTTTACCCGGAATTTGCTTACCTTTTGAATCCCATAAAATCAAACCAACATTATTTGCATCCCTTTCAAACCCAAGAACCAGATCATTTGAAAGAACATGACATGAATCAATTTGCTGTTTCATATGTGAGTAATGAAACGCTGTCCAATTTCCTTCATGTCCATCCAGATGATATGTTTGTTCCGCAGCTTTCACTTGCAAGCAAAATAAAAATAAACTGTAAACTAGAAATAAATAATTACGAAACATCATCTTGATTATCTTTTAAATATACCTGTGGACTGATGACCATTTTCGTCTATATATGTACATCTTGCTTCGCGATCATTCAATCTTGTACAAACATTTTTACCACTGATAAGATGAAAATCCCCCTGACAGTCCTCTGGTTGATTCAGTACAAGCTGTTCGCCCTGAAACCCGGCATATAAAGGTCCCTGACATGTCCCACCATCTCGCCTTGTTAAAACCTGATGACCCGCCGCGTTCGGATTAAAACACAAGGACCAGTTTGTTACAGGTTGATGAGAATTGAAAAATAAACCGTGCGTATATAATTCTAGATGTGTTGTCAAATGCCAACATCCCTTTAACATTGTCGTGTCTTTCTTGTTCCATGATTCCTTTGGAAGATCAACATTGTTATTGGATTTAACATCTGTTTTTGGTGGAACAGTTGAATTTACGGGAGGTTTTGGAACATTTTTTTTCTGTAAATTGTCTATATCAGGTAAATTCGGATTATCTTTCAGGGATGGTATTTCAGGTAATGGTTCAGAAGATGGTAAAGGGTCAATTTTTGTTGGATCAATAGGTACTAAGGGTTTTACCGAAGGAATTCGACATTGATTTTGTAAAATATTCCACTGTTCAAGCAACTTATTTCGTTCATCCGCCAATTGATCCTGACGTTTTTTGTCATTCATAACATGCCTGACTTTATTTTTTGAAGGATAAATGATTTCACATTTTTTTCCATTTAAATCTTCATCCGTCCAAAATATTGACGTCAATAAACCTAATGCAAAAGCACTCAATGCTGTAATCCAAGGAAATCTGTTCCAAAAAAACAAATGATTTCTCTTTTTTCTCTCAATACCCATCAATGGATCATAGGTTTTCTGGTCACATGAAAAACCCCATGCAGTGATTACAGGTTTTCCATCAACGGCATACAAAAAATCCAAGCCAGGAAATTGACGGCATTGATTGAAAAATCTTGAAAGCGTGAGACCAGGATAACGTTGAATGATTTCCTCAATATCCAGCAAAATTGAACGTGTTGCCTGTAATAATTTTTGCTGCTGATTTTGATCAAGTTCTTTCCATGAAAAACTTGTTTGTCCCTCCGCATTCCAACGAACGATATCGTTATTGAATTCTGGCTGAGCAAAAATTTTTGCGTGATCCGCATCACTATAGGTTAATATTTCATTATATATCTGACGATAAAAATTCTGTTGCCGATTAAAAAGAGGTTTTAACCGATTGATTTTTTGTCGACTTAATACCAAAACCATCAGGTTCATTCCTTATTGACCAAAGAATGAAGATCATTTTGTTTTTTTAGTATCACGCCAACAACAAGCAATGTCAAAAAAAACAACACCAAAGGTAAAAGCCAATAATAACGACAATAATTTATTGATATGATTCCTTTCCACCATGGCAATATCATCAATAACAGTAAAATGAGACCACTTGTTATCCATAGCCAAAAATTTTTGTTCTCAATGCGATTATTAAATGGTGAAACTGGAGGAGGAAGAATTGTCATAACTTTCATATTCCTCTCCTTTCCCTTGGCGGACAAAACTTCCTTTTTTGAATAAGGCTGATTTGATTCATGTCCCCATTCCAATATGGCTGGTCCATGAGGGGTTGCGATTATGAATTCGTCATTGGGAAATTGTAATGCATCCAAAAGAAGCTTGCCTCTTTGCTTTTGCAATGAATCTGGAGAGTTTATCAAACATTGAGCGTATTTTTTCCCTTTTTCGATATAATCATACGCCTCTTTTAAATTCTCCTCTTTTGATAAATGTTTGACAGGGAGATTTTGGCTGTCGACAGGCAAATACCAATCAACCTCTCCTCGTCCCCGATCCAATTGAGGTTCAAGCAATAAAGCGGCACATTCAGGACCGACATTCTTCTTCAAAAGATCATACAGAATATGCCAGTTTTCCAATATCAACTGACCATTCATTCCAAGGGGTTTTGCCTTATTGAAATTGGTTGTAACAATCGGTCTTCCTGGAATAAATTGTAGTTTCATTTTGAATTATCCTTTTTAGATTCAATAGGATCAGAAGATGATTGATTATTATCCTGCTCGGATTTGTCAGATTTAGATGCGGGCTTGTCAGTCGATTGGTCTTGTTTTTCAACCGGCTCAGGCTGGCAGGCTCCCGATTGAACCTGGATAGGTAGATTTGAGGATTGTAAGACTCTAACAATCATGTCGGATTTTTGGGCATAATTACCATGGGAGGATGTATACTGATCCATCGTTACAAACGTGTTTACTCCAACTACCCTTCCACAAAGATCAACCAGTGGACCTCCAGAATTACCCGGGGAAACCATTGCGCTATGAGGCATTATTTTTTCTCCATTGTGATTATTCTGAATTCCGTTAATCTGTCCCTTGGTCAATATAACACCAGGAATTGCTTGTAGATCACCCTTCATCAGCCTTTGCATCGCATCATCCTGGCTTATCATGATTCCCGGATAACCTGCAGCGACAACATCCTGTAAGGGTCGTGCATCTAATGAAAAACTCAGAGGTTGTTGCGGTGGCGCATTTTCAACCTTAAGAATTGCCAGGTCCAGTCCTCCATTTTCTGTAGTCTGACTTACAGAAACAACATGAGCAAGTTTCAACTGTCCCAAGGACTTATTGGTAACCATTACAGAATTGTTCTTGGCATTTTCAACCACATGTCGATTAGTCACGATTGTGTCGGATGTGACGAAAAATCCTGTACCCGAAGCGGCAGATACATCATCGTCCTTTAACACCATTATAAAAACAGTACTTTTTTCAAGCAATTCCGGTAAACTACCTTCAAAAATTTTTCCGGTTGAAGTCATTGGTGTAAATGGATGTTCTAAACTTTTATTTAATGATGGATCTGCACGAGATTCCCTTATGTTACAGGGTGGATTTTTTAACCTATCCTTCAAAATCTTAATTTCTGTTTCCAGATCATGATTGGATTTCTCTATTTGCGGATATTGTTTAACAAGATTATGAGCTTCCCGAACTGTAATTCCATTAATTTTGATTGGATGTTCAGCAAAAATTATTCGCCAACCCAACAATAAACCTATAAAAAAAAACAAAATCGCCGCTATTAATCGAGATAAAACAAATTGATTATTGAAATTTGTCAAAAACCGAAAACGTGATGATATTTTAGGATTTACCGTAGAATTTTCTCGTGATTTAATAGATGACTTTATTTGTCCATTTACCTTTTTTTCATCAGAGAAATGTGAAATAGCGTCTTTTGCAGGTTTGGGCTCAGATGAAAATTGAAACAATGATGGTAAATATATTCCTGATTTTTTATTGTCCTGA